>JAUWMO010000145.1 GCA_030613125.1 Bacteroidota bacterium
GGAGCCAGTGTTATTATTAAGGAAACCAGGACAGGTACTATAACCGATAATAACGGAGAATTTGTCCTGGAAATTGAGGAAGATAACATAATGCTGTCTGTTTCCTTTATCGGATATGAAACCCTTGTGGTAAAAGCTAAAAAGGGTGAATTTTTAAATATTGTTTTAAAACGGAAAACAGACAAAAAGGAACTCGATTACCCTGAAAAGGAGACGGTCACACAATTAGATTCAATTGATGTAGGTTTATATAAAATCGATGGAAAAGAAGTCACAAAGGAAGAAGCAATAAAGCTTCTACAGGATTCTGAGAATATACAGTCCATCAGTGTTCTAAAGGGAGAAACCGCAGTTGAAAAATACGGGGAAAAGGGAAAAAACGGGGTGATGATTTTTACAACAAAGGATTATGTTTCCACCAATTCAGATAAAAAATATTTTGTAAAAGGTAAGGTCCTTGATGATGGTACCGGTGAGCCTTTGCCGGGAGCTAGCATAATATTATTGAATACAACTATAGGTACAATTACGGATCATAATGGTGAATTTTCCTTGCAAGTGGATAAAGAAAAAGTATGGCTGGGAATTTCGTATGTCGGATATAAGACTTTTATTGTGGAGGCTAAAGATGGAGAGTATCTCGATCTTAGACTTAAGAGGGGTGTTATTGACAGTACAACGATCCTCCTGGATCGTTGATTAATGTGTTGCAAACGAACCGGAGCTTCGTTTTACAGTAACGAACCGGAGCTTCGTTTTACAGTAACGAACCGGAGCTTCGTTTTACGGTAACGAACCGGAGCTTCGTTTTACATAAATTCGTTGTATTCAGGATTGATATACGACCATTTCCAATCTTTTCTTTCTTTGCATAATCCTGCTTTGATGGGATTGTCAAGAACATAGCAGATCGTTCTGTATAATTCCTCACTATCTCTAATAAGTCGATCATAGCTTTCGTGGTGCCAAAACTGACCTTTCACGCCTAATAGTTTATTGCATCCTCTTGCACTGTAATTTTTTATTGATTGCATAATATCCTGTAGGTATAAAGGGGAGCCGAGTTCATTTTTTTCAAAAACCGTAAAGACAGCATGGACATGATTCGACATTATACAATAACAATATAAATCAATTCGCTTATTATCCCAGTAATGAATAGAATCTGCCACCACCTGGGCAACTTCAGGTTTTTTCATGAAGTGCTTTCCGGATTTCAAAGTATTAAGCTTTTTATCAAATTCCAGAAAGTATTTATTACTGGCCTCTTTCAGATCTTTCTTTTTGTTGTTTGATTTTTCTTTGATCTGATATCTAATTCGTTCAAACTCCATTTTTAATTTTGAGAATTCTCTATTTGAGTGCACTCCAGCTAATAACCATGTTACAAAAAATGTTTGCCCCCGGATCTGAAGATGAGGGAGATTTTTTCTGTAAAATTTTTTCTTTTCCATAAGCATGGATGTTGGTTTAGTACAACGATCCTCCCAGTACAACGATCCTCCCGGATCGTTGATTTATGGGTAGCAAACGAACCGGAGCTTCGTTTTACATTCAACGAACCGGAAGTTACTCGTACCCACAAGCCCTGTGAAATAAAGACCAGGTCTTTACTACAAAGTAATATTTCACAGGGCAAGGCCAACACAAGCAGCCACTCGTGAGCTTCTCACCCTTCGGGTTCGAAGGTTCGTTTTACAGTGTTCTTCCAGGGTATGTTTTCAGAGCCTCTTCAAGACATTTCATGGCTTCCCTAAGGTCATCTATTTTTAAAACATAGGCTATACGAACCTCTTGTTTCCCAAGACCCGGAGTTGCATAGAATCCTGAAGCAGGGGCCATCATCACGGTATCATTCTCGTATTCAAAATCGCTCAGCAGCCACTGGCAGAACTTATCTGCATCATCCACAGGAAGGTGGGTGATGGTATAAAAGGCTCCTCCGGGCTTTGGACAGATCACCCCCGGCATTTGATTCAGAGCCTCCACCATGTAATTACGCCTGTTAATATATTCTTTGTAAACTTCTTTAAAATATTCCGGTGGAGTATCCAGAGAGGCTTCCCCGGCAACCTGCCCAAAGGAAGGAGGACTTAATCTGGCCTGGGCAAATTTTAATGCCGTTTCAATAATATTTCGGTTTCTGGTTACCAATGCTCCGATTCTGGTACCACAAGAACTGTATCGTTTTGAAACAGAGTCCATCATGACGACATGTTGCTCAATCCCTTCAAGCATCATCGTGGAATAATGTTTTTGTCCGTCGTAGCAAAATTCCCTGTATACTTCATCTGCAAAGAGATAGAGATCATGCTTTTTAACAATATCCCGTAATTTTTCCAGTTCTGTCTTTGAATACAAATATCCGGTTGGGTTGTTTGGGTTACAAATCAATATTCCCCTGGTTGCAGGTGTAACCTTTTTTTCCAAAGTTACAATGGGAGGAAGGGCAAAGCCATCATTAATTGAGGAGGTGACAGGAACAATGGTAACTCCCGCCGCAATGGCAAATCCGTTATAATTGGTATAAAAAGGTTCCGGGATAATGATTTCATCGCCGGGATTAAAACAACTTAACAAACCAAATAAAATAGCTTCTGATCCGCCGGTGGTTATCAGCAGCTGATCGTAATTGATGTTAATTCCAATATTTGTGTAAAAATCTGCAAGCTTCCTTCGGTATGATTCATTTCCTGCAGAGTGGCTGTATTCAACCACTTTCTGATCAAAATTCTTTACGGCATTTAAGGCTACTTCCGGAGTTGGTATATCCGGCTGTCCAATATTTAAATGATATACTTTTCTTCCTTTACGCTTGGCTTCCTCAGCAAATGGAACCAATTTTCTTATAGGCGAGGCAGGTATCAGATTGCCCCTATCTGAAATTGAAGGCATGGTAATTTATGTTTATGTATTAATATTACAAATTTAATCAAGACCGGGAAATAGAAATATGTTTAAAATCATACTAACACATGTTGCCACTAACCCAGGTAATAATAAATAAAACAAACTGTCTAAAAAGTATAGTTTATAAGATGCTGATAAACAATAGAATAAACGTATTTAACTACGTAGTTAACTACGTAGTTAAATACGTAGTATATTTTTTTCTTCAAATTTTATATCCCTTTCCCTGATCACAAAAAGACCGGTTATTATCTATTCGGGAAACTTACAACAAAAAAATGCTTTAAAAAGGTGGGTATGATAACATCTAACTGCAAACTAAAATTAAAACAGGGGTTAATTATTGAGAACTACCGATGTTTTTCGAATAACCGGACTAAAATTTATATTTTTGCAGGATTAAATAAATCGGGCAAAACAGATAAATCAAATGGAGATACCTTCAAAATACGATCCGGCAAAAACCGAGGATAAGTGGTATAATTACTGGCTTGAACAGGGCTTTTTTAAATCAGAACCTGATACCAGGGAACCTTACACAATAGTGATCCCTCCGCCAAACGTTACAGGAGTTTTGCATATGGGTCATATGCTGAACAATACAATTCAGGATATACTGATCAGAAGGGCCAGAATGCAGGGAAAAAATGCCCTCTGGATTCCCGGGACCGATCATGCCTCTATTGCCACTGAGGCCAGAGTAGTATCAAGTTTAAGAGAAAACGGGATAAAAAAAACCGATCTTTCACGCGAAGAATTCCTGAAATATGCATGGGATTGGAAGGTGAAACATGGTGGCATTATCCTGGAGCAGCTTAAGAAACTTGGTGCCTCTTGTGATTGGGACAGAACAAAATTCACCATGGATGAGGATATGTCGGAAAGTGTTATTGAGGTATTTGTTGATTTATATAATAAAGGACATATCTACAGGGGCGTAAGAATGGTTAATTGGGACCCCAGGGCAAAAACTGCAATTTCAAATGAAGAAGTGATATACAAAGAAGTTCAGTCTAAATTATACTATGTCAGATATGCAATTGAGGGGGAGAAAAACTTTGTAACCATTGCGACAACCCGCTTGGAAACCATTTTAGGAGATACGGCTGTTTGTGTTCATCCTGAGGATGAGAGGTTTAAACCTTTACATGGAAAACGTGTGATTATCCCCTTAGTAAACAGGCCGGTACCTATAATAACAGATGAATATGTTGACAGGGAATTTGGAACAGGAGCTTTAAAGATTACCCCTGCACATGACGAAAATGATTATGAAATTGGGATCCGGCATCAACTGGAGTCAATAAATATTTTTAATGATGATGGAACTCTGGGAGAAAATGCCATTTTGTATGTTGGAAAAGACCGTTTTGTAGCAAGAGAATTAATTACACAGGACCTTGAAAAAGAGGGTTGTCTTGTGAAAACGGAAGATTACATAAATAAGGTGGGTTACTCTGAGAGGACTGATGCGGTAATAGAACCTAAATTATCTATGCAATGGTTCCTGAAGATGAAAGAATTGGCCCGTCCTGCATTAGAAAATGTGGTTAACGATTCAATCAGACTGGTCCCTCCAAAGTTTAAAAATATATACCGGCACTGGATGGAAAATATTCGTGACTGGTGTATTTCAAGACAATTATGGTGGGGACATCGAATACCTGCATGGTATCTTCCACACTCAGCAGAAATTATAGTTGCAAAAAATGCTGAGGAGGCCTTAAAACTTGCAAAAGAAAAAAGCGGGAATGATGACCTGAAGATCAGCGACCTCAGGCAGGATGAAGATGTTTTGGATACCTGGTTCTCTTCCTGGTTGTGGCCTATATCTGTGTTAGACGGTATACGGCATCCGGAAAATCGCGATTTTAAATATTATTATCCGACAAGCGACCTGGTAACTGCACCTGAGATCCTGTTTTTTTGGGTTGCCCGAATGATTATTGCCGGTTATGAGTATGCTGGCAGGAAACCTTTTAACAATGTATATCTTACAGGCATTGTACGTGATAAATTAGGGAGGAAGATGTCAAAATCTTTAGGAAATTCGCCAGATCCTATTGAACTGATGGAAAAATACGGGGCCGATGGTGTAAGAGTGGGTATGCTGCTATGTTCCCCTGCCGGAGGGGATCTCCTTTTTAATGAAAGTCTGACAGAACAGGGAAGGAATTTTGCAAATAAAATATGGAATGCATTCAGGCTTATTAAATCATGGAAAATTGATCCTGATCTCAAACAACCTGAAGCTTCAAAGGCTGCAGTAAAATGGTTCAGTGAAAAGTTGAATGAGTCAATAATCCTTCTGGAAGATCAATTCTCAAAATACCGGCTTTCAGAAGCATTAATGAATATTTATAAATTGTTTTGGGATGAATTCTCTTCATGGTACCTTGAAATTATAAAACCGGCTTATCAACAACCGGTTGACGAAATAACCAAGAAAGAAGCTTTTCACTTTCTGGAGAAACTTTTGAAATTATTGCATCCATTTATGCCGTTCATAACTGAGGCAATATGGCAGTATATGGAATCAAGGCAGGATGGTGAAAGTATAATGATTGAAAAGATTCCGGTTTCTGAACCTTTTGAAAAAGCATGTGTTGAAAGGTTTGAAAAAGCCAAAGAGACGATTAGTTCAATCCGGACGATTAGAAAGGGGAAAAATATTCCCAACAAAGAAAAATTGAGTCTTCTGGTTCTTGAAGATGAACAAAAGTTTGATAATCGTTTTGGAGAAGTTGTAAAAAAGCTCTGTAATTTATCCGATATTTGTTTTATCGAGAATAAACCTGACAGGGCGGTTTCTTTCATAGTAAAAACTACCCAGTTTTATATCCCTTTGGGTGAAAAGGTAAATGTGGAGGCAGAAATTATTAAATTGAAGAAGGAATTGGAATACAATCAGGGATTCCTTGCTGCCGTTATGAAAAAAATTGATAATAAGAGCTTTGTCAAAAATGCGCCTTTGAACGTAGTAGACAGGGAGAAAGAGAAAAAAGCTGACGCCGAAGCCAAAATATTGGCACTGCAGGAACAAATCAATGCTTTGCAATAATATTCCAATCCAGTACTTCAATAATTTAGATGACAGATTGCTTTTTCATTTCAGACCTTCACGGTAAAACTGAACGATATAATACTTTATTTAAAAAAATTGAAGAGGAAATTCCTTCAGCTCAATAGTCCAGTATTTTTTCTGCATTCTCTTTATCACAATCCATTATATAAGGGATACCACTTATTTCACTTGCTTCCCGGGTTAAGGCAGATATATCATTTCTTTCAATATATTCTAATGCAAATTTTCTTGAACCAGCCATAATTTGTCTGAGTCCCTGGTGAAGTCTTTTCATGTAAGTATAAAGTCCTATGGCACCTGTAGGAATATCATCGAACTTCTCACCAAACATAATCTTAAGTTCCGGCGCTGTTTCAAATATTTCATCTTTTGTTCGTCCGAAGCGTGATACATATACGGGCAAATCGCCTTGCTCTATTGCCAGCCCTATGTTTTTACCAACCATTGCAGCAGCCAATGGTGCCCTTGCCATACCTATCATTTTAAAATACGGGGCCCCCAATGCCAGTCCTTTAAACATCTGATCCTCCATTGTAATTCCACTGGCAAATGCAGCATCAGGCACATACTTACCTTTCTTTGCCAATTTATCGAGGTAATTATAAAATAATGACCAAAGTTCAATTGGAGGTACTCCCCATTCATTCATCATTCTCCACGGACTCATTCCTGTTCCGCCACCTGCTGCATCCACGGTAAGCAGGTCAATTTTTGCTTCAGATGCACATCTTACTGCCAAAGCCAGATCGGACGGCCTGTAAGCTCCTGTTTTCAGAAATACATGTTTCGCACCAGCAGCCCTTAATACTTCCACCCTTTTCATAAAACTCTCAATTTCAACCATACCTAATCTTGAATGCCGTTCGAATTCATGGAAAACATGTCTATTAAAAGCATCAATAACATTCGGGTCACGAGGATCAGGTAATACGATATATCCCCTCTCTTTTAACATTTGAGCACGTTTCAGATCTTTTATCTTCACCTCGCCACCGATATCTTTTGCTCCCTGACCCCATTTCAGTTCAACAATCTCAAGACCCAGTTTTTCTATTGCATATTCCTGGGTGGCAAGGTTTGTGTCTTCTACGTTAGCCTGTAAAACAATACCACCATAGCCATCCTGTTGCCACCTCTGATAAAGTTTGACCCGATTTTTCATTTGAGGAGAATGGGTAATTCTTCCGTTTTTAATAGTTGACTCGGGATCCATACCGCATACGTTTTCACCAATGGTGATTATTATGCCTGAAATGGCAGCTCCAATAGCAAGACCTTCCCAGTTGTTTTTCGCTATGTTCGTTGACCCAAGGCCAGGAATAACAACCGGTATTTTTAGTTTAATACCCTTATCATGCCCTATTTTTTGTTCAATATTAACATTTTCAAACAGAGCTAAGTCTGAATCCGCCTCAATCCCATGTGCACCTCTGCAGGTGCCAAGTATTGTAAAATGGGACAAGTCCACGGGATATTCTTTCTCGCTTGCTGAAGAAATTATCCCAAAAGGCTGGGGATATATAACTTCCACACCTCTGTAAGCTGATTTCCCGATTTCGCACATACCTATACAACCATCTATACAGGTAGCACACATTCCACTTATAGGAACAATGGCATCTTCTGTTCTGTTCTTGGTTAAAGTTGCTGCTGATGCATTAATTTTTCCGTATTTCATATTTAAATTCTCCTTTAGTTATTTTATGTATTTGATTCTTCACTATAACATGTTCCACATTCATATTTTAATCCCATCCAGCAATTATAATTATCTTCATTTGAAATACATGTTGGCTGGAGACTGTTATAGCATCCGTTACATAATACACTTTCCGGATGCGCCCCGTGGCATCTCAGTGTAACTACCGGACAAATATACATGCAAGCGCCACACTTCCTGCATTCATCCGATTTCTCATCAAAAGGTGTGGAAATTTGAAGTTTATTTCCCCTGTTTACAAACCCGATAGCTTTTGCCATCATTTGTTCTTCACACATTCTTACACATAATCCGCAATTTATACAATACTCCCATTTGCCTTTGAACCTGACCTTGTTTAAGCCCATTGTTGAGGCAAGATCCTGTAATACTTTAGATGTCGGGCATTGTGAAATTAACAATTCAAGGATCATCTTTCGTGTTTTCACAACTCTTTCAGATGAGGTGCGTACCACAAGGCCTTCTTCAACCGGGTATGTACAGGAAGTTACCAGTTTAGTCCTTTCCCTATTTCCTATTTCTACGATACAGAGACGACAATTTCCCCCTGGTGATAAGCCTTCATGGTAACATAGTGTCGGAATGTCTAAACCGAGAAATCTTGCTGCATCGAGTATTGTGAAGTCTTCAGGTGCATCAAAATTTATTCCGTCAATTCGTATTTTCATATTAATATCTCCAAATGTTTATTTTAGCTATTCTTTTAATAAGATTGAATTGTTATAACATTTTATTACATTTTTCTTTAAGGCTCTCTAAAAATTCCTGACCATCCTGTGTTTCAAGATCGCATCTCAGGCATCTTTTTGCTTCTTTAATCGCCTGTTTTTCAGATAATCCCTGATTTACCTCCATTAAGTTATATTTTCTTTTTT
>JAUWMO010000098.1 GCA_030613125.1 Bacteroidota bacterium
CGGGTCACGACTTGCCAGACGCCGGGCAACAATTGTGAGGGGGATATTGGATTAATTAAATTTTTATAATTACCAAGAAGATGATAATTGAAACGGGCCATATTTATCATATTTTTAATAGGGGGAATAACAGAGTTAAAGTTTTTTATAATGATGAAAACTATTTCTTTTTCATTAAGAAGATTCGAACTTTTGTTATACCTTATGCTGATATTCTGGCATGGTGTTTAATGCCTGATCATTTTCATCTAATGGTTAAGGTAAATTTTAAGGAGTTAAATAATGCAATTATAAATCATTCCATAGGCAGGATGCTAAGCTCTTATACCAGGGCTCTGAATAAGCAGTTTAATCGTACTGGATCACTTTTTCAAAAACATACAAAAGCTAATTGCTTAACTGAGAATGTTGGAATTACACCAGCCTGGTATCATACTTCAGGTGGGGCCTCAATCAATATCAGGATCCCTAAGCAGGAATATCCTGTTGTGTGTATGAAATATATACATTATAATCCGGTTGATGCTGGAATTGTGAATAATCCTGAGGATTGGGTATTCTGTTCCTATCGTGAATATAAAGGGAACAAAAGTATTGACTTAACCAACACAACTAAGGGGAGAGAATATTTTGACCTTGGAGAGTCGAAGCCTGCCTACTAGTTTGGGAGATTCGTGGTCCGACTTTCAGTTCGGGCTACGAATGCGGGGAGAGAAACTTCCCACGCTCAGTCGTAACCCGAACTCAAGTCGGGTCACGACCTGCCAGACGCCGGGTCATGACTTGCCGGACAAATGATTATTAGTTAGATTTGAATAATCATTTTAGTATATCACAATGAAATTGGAAATACTGGAAAGAGTTCTAAATGATGAAAAAGCTTACGAGATGATTAATCGGTTACTTCAAAATGATAATTGACGCACATATTCATTTATGGGATAAGATTAACGGGAGACTGGGCACTGAGAAAGTACAGCCTGTTAAGGATGGGATAATCCGGATTGGGGGAAAAAATATCCAGGGTATGCCAACATGGTTCAGTGATTGTTGCAACCCTGCAGAACTTGCACTTGCTGCTCTTGATGATGCGGGCGTTGACAGGGCTGTTGTTACACAAGAATACCTGGATGGTAATCAAAATGATTATTTATTGTGGGTAAAACAACAATATCCTGACCGTCTTTTTGTGCATGGGCTCATTGACTTTACCAAACCTCAAAACCTGGATCATGAGTTTAATATGGTTGCAGACATGGGATTTAAAGGAATAAAATGCCCTGCTATGTTCCTACCTTCCTTAAAACCACGTATTAAGCTCGATGACCCTCCCTTGATGCTTATCTGGGAACAAATGTATGAAAGAGATATGGTTTTATCTATTGACCTTGCACAAGGAAGTGTTCAGGTTCCGGAAATGAGACGTGTGCTTAAAAGAATTCCTGACCTGAAAGTTGCAATAGGTCATTTTGGTATGGCAGGTAAGAAAAACTGGATGCATCAGATCCAATTGGCTGAACATAAGAATGTACACATTGAGTGTGGCGGAATTATCTGGCTGTACCGGAAAGAAGGCCCTCCCTTCAGAACTGCTCAGCAAAAAATCAAACAGGCAGCCAAAGCTGTAGGTGCAGGCAAAATTATGTGGGGGTCAGACTATCCGAGGACTATGGTCGATTTTACGTACCGGCAGAGCCTGGACTTTGTCCGCCATGGATGTGATTTTTTTACGGAGGAAGAAAAAAATATGTTTCTGGGAGAAAATGCAGCCAGGCTTTACGGATTTAATTACAGCAAACAAAAAAAACCCCCCAGACCTCTGATAACTGAATCTTAGTCCGGGCATAGAGTATTATCGAAACTTTAATATTATTTAGTATGAGACTGAAAGATAAAGTAGCAATCATCACCGGATCAAGTAAAGGTATCGGAGAAGGTATCGCCAGAGTTTTCCATAAGGAAGGTGCCATAGTTGTAATAGTTGACCGTAATGTTGACGCTGGCATGAAGATGGCTCATGAGTTGGGAGCTGAGGAAGGAAGGTCAATATTTGTTAAAACTGACATGAGGGAAAGTCAGGAAATTCAAGACATGATCAACAAAACTGTCGAGACTTTCGGGAAAATTGATATTCTGGTAAACAATGTCGGTTATCATATATCAAAGAATGCAGTTGAGACTTCCGAAGAGGAATGGGAATTCATACAGGAAACAAACCTTAGAAGTACTTTTTTATGTTCAAAGTACACAATTCCCTATTTAATGAAAACCAAAGGAAACATCATTAATATCAGCAGTATGGTTGGGCAGGTGGGTCAACCCAATGCTGCAGCTTATTCATCAACCAAAGGCGGCCAGATTGCAATGACAAAGAATATGGCCATCGATTTTGCCCCGAATAGTATACGCGTTAACGTTATATGCCCTGGCTGGATACAGACGCCCCTGGTGGAAGATTGGTTTAACCAGCAGGAGGACCCTGAGGCGGCAAGAAAGTATATCTACGGTCAACATCCACTCGGGCGGATTGGTACGATTGAGGAGTGCGGCCACCTGGCAGTATTTATTGCCAGTGACGAAGCCGGATTCATTACAGGCTCCGTATTTAATATCGATGGAGGTGTAACGCTTGGTTATTGATATATAGTAATAGTAATAAATAGGAATATTATTATGAAAACAAACAATAACTTTATAGATGGGAAGTGGGTCCCTTCTTTAGAAAAAGAATCCTATCCACAAAGAAATCCTGCAAATTTTGAACAGATAACGGGCCTGTGGCAAAAATCCGGGATTGGGGATGTTGAATACACCATTGAGGCAGCCCAAAAAGCCTATAAACATTGGAGTATCCTGACAGTTCATAAAAGGGCTGAATATTTAAAAAAAGCTCTTTCATTGATGCGGGAGCGAGTAAATAGGATTGCCAAAGTTATTACCGCCGAAAATGGGAAGACCCTTGCAGAATCCAGGATGGAAATATATTCAGCTATTAAAGAGATGGAATTTCAGATTAGTGAAGGGCTTTACCGATTGGGAGAAGTAATGCCCTCAGGACAAGATGGAGTCCTGGCATACTGTACTAGAAGGCCATTAGGCGTTGTTGCTGTGATCGCTCCCTGGAATTTCCCTTTCAATGTGCCGGTAAGGAAGTGTATTCCGGCCCTGATCGCTGGGAATACCTGCATTATGAAGCCTGCACAACTAACGCCAGGCACTGGAGCCGAATTTGTCAGGCTTTTTGAGGATGCGGACCTGCCGGCCGGTGTACTGAACTTCATCACAGGGTCTGGTGCCGTTGCTGGCAATGCCCTGGTAAAGTCACCTTCCATAAAAGCAATCAGTTTTACCGGGTCAACCGAAGTTGGCACGAATATCCATAAGGTCGCATCAGAAAATCTAACCAGGACCCAATTGGAAATGGGAGGCAAAAATGCCATGGTGATTTTAAAGGATGCAGATCTTGAAAAGGCTGCAAAGGCAGCTTCCGAGGCTGCTTTTGTCTGTTCAGGGCAGTGGTGTACTGCTACAAGCAGGGTAGTTATAGAGCAACCGGTTTTGGATGATTTTCTGACATTGCTGATTGAAAATGTAAAGAAAATCGTGGTCGGGGACGGAGTCAGGCCGGATACTGGAATGGGGCCGGTCTGCGGTGAAGCTCAGTTAGAAAGTATTCTTTCAGGCATTGAAAAAGGAAAATCTGAAGGAGCAAAAATAGTTGTTGGAGGGGGACAATTGAAAGACGGCGATTTTCAAAAGGGTTTTTTTATTGAGCCGACAATCTTTACCAATGTAACACCGGATATGTATATTGCCCAGGAAGAAATTTTTGGCCCTGTCCTCTCTGTGATCGCTGTTGATGATTTTGAGCAAGCCATTAATATTGCGGATAATGTTAGGTTTGGCCTTTCCTCTTCCATTTTTACAAATGACTTGGAAAGAGCGCATAAGTTTATTGAGCAAACAGATGTGGGACTAACCCATGTGAATATCTCAACGGCCTATAAAGAACCACAATTAAGTTTTGGCGGCATCAAACAATCCGGATTCGGTATACCGGAAGCCGGACATACCGGAATAGAATTTTTTACAGACCATAAAGCAATTTACATCAAATATAAACCATAAATTATCATATGAAAGTTTTACCTGTAATCCTGAATCTGGATTACAAAAAAGTTACTGTCCAGAGAAATGATTATGAAAAAACTGATTCTTCCCAGTTAGCGAATATAGCATTTGAAATCTTTCTCATCAGAGAGTTTGAAAATATGTTGCTAAAGCTGGCGGCTGATGATTGTATTCATGGTCCGGTCCATACCAGTATTGGTCATGAGGCTTGTGCTGTCGGTACAATGGCTGTTTTAAACCCTACGGATAAAATAGTATCAACACACAGGGGGCATCATCATTATCTTGCCAAACTTATTAGTTCATACTTCCCCTCTGGATTCAATATATTGAAGGATAATGTTCCCAAAGAACTAATTGAAGAAATACCGCGGCTTCTGGGGGAGGTGATGGGCCTGTCAATTGGTTGTTGCCAGGGGCGTGGAGGCTCTATGCACCTGCGAGATGAAAAAATCGGTTTTATAGGAAGTAATGCGATTGTTGCCGGCGGGGTACCTCTTGCAACAGGTGCTGCCTTTGCCTCTAAATTTAGAAAAAAGAACAATGTTACGGTTTGTTTTCTGGGTGATGGTGCAGTTCAACAGGGAGTTTTCCATGAAGCCATAAATCTCGCCGGAATATGGAAGCTGCCAATTATTTATTTTATTGAAAACAATCAATACGCCGTTGGCACTTCTGTAAAAGACGCTGCAGGTATGGAAGATTTAGCACGGAAAGGATGTGCTTACAATTGCGTCAACAGAATTGTCGACGGGATGGACCCAATAGCTGTGATATCTTCATTAAATGAAGCGCTTCAGACGATAAATGAAACCCAATTACCCGTATTAATAGAAGCAAAATGCTATAGGTTCCCGCACCACTCCGGTCCTATGGCCGGAAGTAATTTTGGCTACCGCAGCAAAGAGGAAGAGGAAAAGTGGAGAAAACTGGATCCTTATTCTGCCTACACTGAGAAGCTGATCAAATATAACCTACTCAATGATGGACAAATTGAACAGCTTAAAACGAAGGCCGGGGAGATTATCGCAAATGCAGTTGCACGCTGCACCATCTCCCGGGATAAAAAGTACATCGTGAAAAAAGAGCTTTGGCCCGATAAAGACAAAATTGAAGAGGGACTTAGGAGTGATGGTAAGGAATTTGATGGTATTTCATTTAGTGAGAAAGAAGATTTCACGGAATTTGTGAAAAATGTTTATTCAGATTCTATTGCCGCGGTTACAGGAAGGAATATGGAAAAAAACAATAAGGTTTTTGTTCTGGGAGAAGAAGTTGCAAATTTTGGTGGTGGGGCGTATGGTGCAACAAAAGGATTATTTCAGAAATATCCACACCGGGTTTTAAATACACCTATTTCAGAGGCGGGCTTTGTTGGCCTTGCAGGCGGCGCAGCAATAGATGGGCTTCGACCGGTTATCGAAATCATGTTTGCAGATTTTTCACTGGTTGCTGCCGACCAGTTATTCAATCAGATTGGTAAATTACGTTATATGTATGGCAACACAACACATATGCCAGTTATTGTGAGAATAAGAATTGCCATTGGTTGTGGTTACGGAGGGCAGCATTCGATGGATCCTGTTGGTCTTTTTGCCTTATTTAGCGGGTGGCATATCGTTGCTCCTTCCAATGCATTTGATTATATCGGCCTTTTTAATTCTGCCATGAGGTGTATGGACCCTGTTTTGGTTTTAGAACATAATGAATTGTATCCGAAAGAAGTCGATATACCTACAGGTAATCTTGATTACTTTGTGAAAATAGGAAAAGCCAAAATTGTTCGTCATGGGAATGATGTAACGGTATTATCTTATTCTTCAACGGTGGATTTATGTATAGATGCTGCTGAAGAACTGGTCAAGGAAGGAATCGATGCGGAAGTAATCGATTTACGAACTATCAGCCCAACGGATATTGATTATGAAATGGTGGGAGAATCTTTGAGGAAAACGGGTGTCATTTTAATTGTTGAGCAGGCTTCCAGAAGTATGTGTATAGGCCAGGATATCTCGCATGAATGTCAAACACGATTCTTTGATTACTTAGATGGTCCTATTGCCTTGGTTAGCGGTTTGGATATTCCTAATCCCGTTTCTAAACCGCTTGAAGATGAATGCATCCCTGATGTTAAACAAGTAAAGGAAATGATTTCAATGGTAGCCAAAAGGGAAATATAATTGGTGCTTCTTGTTTTACGAAGCAAGTTTTGTAACTAATTGATATCTAAATATCAGGACAGGAGTTCTGAATTAATTAAAACACTTGAAAATGGTATTTTCTGAATTTAATAAAAAGGTTGTGCTTATTACTGGAGCAGCAGGAGGCATTGGAAGTGCACTTTGTAGGAAATTTTTAGAAAATAATGCTATTGTATATCAGACAGATATTCAACACATTGACAATCCAAATTTCATTCAGGGTGATATTTCTGATCAGGAATTTATTAAAAAACTTGTAAAACAAATAATCGAAAAGGAAGGTAGAATTGACGTCCTGGTCAATAATGCAGGTATATGCCCGAGAACATCCCTGCTAGATATCTCTATTGATGAATGGAGAAAGGTATTGGATATAAACTTAACTTCAATGTTTTTTTTAAGTCAGGCTGTGTTGAAAATAATGATAGAAAACAATTCCGGGGCAATAGTTAATCTTGCCTCGGCAGCCGGACAGGTTGGGGGAATAGCAGTAGGTGCTCACTATAGCGCAAGCAAGGCTGCTATTGAATGTCTTACAAAAACGTTTGCTAAAAATGGTGCGCCTTATGGAATACGAGTTAATGCTGTTGCCCCGGGAGTAATTGATACAGAAATCCATAAAAAATCAACCAAGGAACAACTAGAACAGTATAAACAATCAATTCCTCTTGGAAGAATGGGTACTGCAGAAGAAGTGGCAAATATTATTTTAGTATTGGCATCAGATTTGGCTTCATTTTTAACAGGTACGACAATTGATATCAATGGAGGTCAAATAATGTAATTTTAAACAAAATGATTGAAGGTATTGAACATATTGGACTAAGTGTCTCAAATTTAGATAAATCGATTGAGTTTTATTGCAAATATTTACATTGTGAAGTAATTCGAATTATCGAAGCAAATATAAATCCTCTATTAGGAAAAGTTTCAGGTATGCCAGGTTGTGTTGCCCGCATTGCTCATTTAAAATCCGGACCGAATATGCTTGAGCTTTTTGAATACAAAAAACCAAATGGGAAAAAAATACCGGAAGACCATAAACAAGCTGATAATGGATTTATTCATGCAGGTTTTCGATCGTCAGATGTCAAAAATGATTATATAAAATTGAAAAATGAAGGAATTAATTTTATTAGCGAACCTGTAGAATTCAGAAAAGATGTATGGATTTGTTATTTCTATGGACCCGATAATGAAGTTTGTGAATTACGTGAAAGCTAAAATAAAAAGGAAAATCATTCCTTGTAACTACTATATGAAAAAAAACAACTATGAATACCTCATGCAAAAATCTTTCCTGCAGAAATGTTGTTTTTATTGTTATTCTGGTATTTTTTTTCGGCCTTTTATCATGTAATCCGGAAAAAACAGAAATCAAACCTAATATCCTGTTCATAATGAGTGACGACCATGCTGAGCAGGCCATTAGTTGCTATGGCAGCCATTTGATTGAAACGCCTAATATTGACCGGATTGCCAGTGAAGGAATTAGGTTTAACAATAGTTTTGTGACCAATTCGATATGTGCCCCCAGCAGGGCTGTCCTTCTTACAGGTAAATACAGTCACCTGAATGGTTTACGCGATAACCGGGATGAGTTTGACGGTAGTCAGATGACCTTTCCAAAACTACTGCAGGCAGCAGGATATCAGACGGTTATGATTGGAAAATGGCACCTTAAAACAAACCCAACCGGCTTTGATAATTGGAAAATATTGATTGGTCAGGGTGAGTATTACAATCCTGTATTTAATGAAAATGGTGAAAAAAAGCAGCATACCGGGTATACTACCGATCTGATCACCGATATGGCTCTTGAGTCACTTGAAAAACGTGATCCTGAAAAACCATTCTGCATGCTGGTACATCATAAAGCGCCGCACCGGAACTGGATGCCAAATGCAAAATACTTTGATGCATATAAGGATCATGACCTGCCTCTGCCCAAGACCTTCTATGACGATTACTCAACCCGTTCAGCAGCCGCCAGGGAAGCAGACATGCGAATTGATGATATGTATCTGTCGCTGGATATGAAATTAATGCCGGACTATTACGAAAAAGAGACAGGCACCGGGGGAAATGCAAGATCTGCCGAAAACATTGAACAAGCCTGGCTAAACAGCTACAACAGGCTGACTGAAGACCAGAAAAAGGCATGGGATGCTTTTTACAATGATATTAACACAAAATTTAAAAAGTCGAAGTTGGAAGGAAAGGAGCTGTTAGAGTGGAAATACCAGCGATATATGAAAGATTACCTCAGGTGTATCATGTCGGTAGATGAAAGTGTGGGACGGTTACTTGATTACCTCGATAAAAATGGCCTTGCTGAAAATACAATAGTTGTTTATACTTCCGACCAGGGATTCTACCTGGGCGAACATGGCTGGTATGATAAGAGATTTATGTATGAAGAATCTCTTGGTATGCCCCTGGTTATCAGATATCCCAATATAATACCTGCAGGTCAGGTTTCAGATAACATTGTGCTGAATCTCGATTTTGCACCAACTTTTCTTGACTTAGCCGGAGTTCAGGTCCCGGAAGAGATGCAGGGCAAATCATTGCGGCCCTTATTTCCCGGAAAGGAACAAAAGGATTGGCGCAATTCAATGTATTATCATTACTATGAATATCCGCACGGCTGGCATGATGCAAAACGTCATTACGGTATTCGTACCGAACGTTACAAGCTGATCCACTTCTACAATGACATTGATCAGTGGGAACTATACGACCTTTTAAAAGATCCTGATGAATTGAACAATATATATAATGAAACAGAAAACAGAGAGCTGATTGATTCATTAAAAAATGAACTCAGGGAACTTCAACTTCAATACGGCGACACACAATAATAGAAATGGATAAATAATTCCAGTATAAATAATTTAATAACTAATTCTATAATCATGTAATCTCAAAGTCACAAGACCGGATTTTTAAAATCGTTAGTTTTCATAAGTATTGTATCCATTTTGATCCTTACCTCATGTAACGATATTGGTACTAAACAAAACATTCTATTTGCCTATGTTGATCCCACAGTTTTTTGAACAGCTGATTGTAACTCTTAATGATAAGGGCTGGAAGAAAATTTATATGCAGCACATTGCTGATGAGCCAATTGAACCAAATATAGAATCATACATAGAGATATCTCGATTCCACTTCGTTCCACTCGATATGACAATCTTGGCTTGACATTACACTAAGTCCAGATTTAGTTTATGTTGTTTAAATTGCACATATAGTGCATCATGTTTAAACATATTCAAGTTTATATCACCTGTTTATGGATTATTTAATACGTATTTAAATACCTATTATAATACGTATTATAATGGCGCTGTTCTAGTTTATGTAGCTTACACTTTCAGGAGGCTAAGGCTTAGGCTAAGGTTATGAACTAAAGGAATCTATCATTTACAATGTCTTCAAAAACTGGCTTTGAGTTTGCAGCCCGGGACCCACTGGGTGAACATTTGAACCACTCCTTTGAGTTTTAAGAGAAGTATTATCTTTTTTTATTCGTCTTTAATTCGTGTATCCGTGGCTTTTTATTAAGAGGCCACTAATGCACTAATAAAGAACGAATACATGGATGAATAGTAAGGAAGATTTGTATATCATAAAAGATAATATATTTATTTCTAGTTGTATTTGTTATTATAGTCCATCTTTAGCAGAATTCAATAGATATATACACTAATTCTTATTTGAGTATTTTTCAATATATTTGTTTTGAAAGCAGAGGTGATTTAAACATATTCTGCTCTTTGACTGAACAAATGTTGTGAAAAAAATCATTTTAGATATTTAATTTATAAACTATGAATTTGATTAAAGAAAAATCAATTTACTTTCGTTTTTATCACATAAGTATTCTCTTTTTATTATTGAGTCCTTTCAGTACCATAGCAAAAAATAGTAATTATAACGTGTTGGAACTGGGTGCAAATCCGGATGGGAAAACCATTAATACTGAAATCTTACAAAAAGCGATTAATAATTGTTTCGAAAATGGGGGCGGTACTGTAATTCTGCCGGCAGGT
>JAUWMO010000184.1 GCA_030613125.1 Bacteroidota bacterium
AACCCAAAAAGAACATTTTTGTCAAATAATTGATTATCTGCAGAATCGAGCAGGTTGACATTTGAGGTGAACCGGTACCGGAAGTCAATGGCAATCCTGAACATCCTGATAATATTAAACTCCAATTCCAATCCGGGTTCAAACAGGATGAAACCATCAGCCCCCTTTGAAAAATTGTCAATAAAAAAATTGTCATAGGAAGTCAATGATACAAACCCAAAACCTATAGTAATCGGAAAGGCAACATGTATTGGAAATTTGGGAAAAAGAATAGGCTCAATCAGTAACCCGCCATAACCACCTGCCAAACCAATCTCATTTTGGGCCCAATAGTCATAGTGTTTTGTAAAAACAACACCTCTGAATCCAAGTGCAAAATCGTGTCCAATAACAAAGGCGCCCTGTCCGCTGGCAGTAAATACAAATTTATTGTTAATACTGGTATACCCAAAAGAAAATGCTCCATAACCTCCAAATGATCGATCACTTCCCATAAGGGTTTTAATATCTTCGTTCTTTTGATTAGGCTGAGATTCTCTGCTCTGGCCATAATTAATTAAGGAAATAAGAAAAGATATGCATGTAATGATTATTATTTTATTCATGTTTATAAAGCTATATTAAAACTCTGTATGTCAATTGTTTGTAAAGTGCAACTAAATAAATTATGTGGTATTTGTTACCTCACAAAGTAAATTATTTTTAATGGTGTTCGGTGAACCCTTATCCTATTAATTTAATGATTGATAGATCTTTATAAATTTCCTTTTATTTTTACACCTATTTATTTAACCTACTTAAGGATGAGGGTTTCATCAGTAAAAAATTTAAGGCAATTGAATATTATTATTTGATTCCTATCTGCTTTTCAGAGCAATGAAATGAAACGTCATTTCTGCCATTTCTGCCATGTCTTCGCCGGCATCTCTCATGTCCTCATCCTCTTCATCAAAATACCAGTAAACCTTCACAGGAGTACCATCCTTTATAAAGTGGTTTAATTCATCGAAAATGTCAAAAATGAATTTTGAAATTACAAAAGAAATACTAAAAATCAAAAGTGATCAAACTTCATTCTATTCATAGCGTAAAGATTCAGCAGGATTTGCACTGGCTGCCCTGTATGCCTGAAAAATAATGGTTAAAATGGCTATAAAAAAAGTCAACAATGAAGCTAATATGAAAACAGATATTCCCAGATTTGCCTTGAATGCAAAATTCTGTAACCAGTTTTTCATAAAGAAATATGCTATGGGCCAGGCAATTACAGATGATATTGTTATCATAATTATCACTTCCCTTGAAAGTAATTGCATAATCTTAGGTATAGATGAGCCCATAACCTTTCTAATACCTATTTCTTTGGTTCTTTGTTCAGCTGTAAATGATGCCAGTCCGAGCAGACCAAGAGAGGAGATGAAAATGGCAAGAAATGCGAAAATAGCAAATAAAATCCCGGAATTTTTGTCATCATTATAGTTTGCAGTAAGGGCATCCTCCAGGAAGGAATATTCAACCGGCTGGTCAGGAACCATTTCGCTCCACTTTTCCTCAATAAACTTCATGGTAGTCTGGTAATTTTCAGAATGGATCCTTATTGCAAAATATGTTGCAAAGCGGTTTCTGTTAAATCCAATTATCAGAGGTTGGATAGTCTGATGAAGTGATTCATAATTAAAATCTTTAACCACTCCTATAATCTTCATTGGCAGATCAGTAGTATCTCTGCCTCCACCGATTTGAAGTATATTTTCCCCCACCGGATCTTCATATCCATAAGCTTTAATGGCTGCTTCATTCAATATTACTGCAGTTGAATCTCCTGGCATATCTTTTGAAAACCATCTGCCATCAATCAAATTCAGTTCAAGGACTTCCTGGAAATTTTCATCCGTATAGTAAAAATTTGTGGCTCTGATCTCATCCGGAGTAGATTCCTCTGGTCTAAATGCAGTATTTCCATGTAAATACGATGGCAAATTATTTGTTTGACTGATTTTTTCAATTGAAGGATTCCTTGAAAGTTCTTCCTTAAAGGCATTCCGTTGATCACGTAATGCGTAGGCACGATCAATAACAAGCAAATTTTCTTTTTTAAAACCAAGATCCTTTTTTTGAACGTAATTCAATTGCCGGGAAACTACCAGGGTGCTTATGATTAAAAAGATAGCTATGATAAACTGGAAAATGACTAAAATACTTCTCATACGGGAACCTTTCATGCCGGCTTGAATTGTTCCTTTTAAAACTTTTACAGGCCTGAAAGATGCGAGATAAAACGCAGGGTAACTTCCTGCCAGAAAACCAACAAAAACTCCAATGGCAATTATATATGGTAAAAAGGACCAGTGCCCTTTAAGAAATAGGGTTAATTGCTTCCCGCTAAAATTATTGAAACTGGGAAGGAAGAGCTCAACAGCAAGTAATGCTATAACCAGGGCTACAAAACTTAATAATAACGATTCTATCAGAAACTGGTTTATAAGTTGAGATCTGAATGAGCCAACGACCTTTCTTACCCCAACTTCACGTGCACGGCCGGCAGATCTGGCTGTAGCAAGATTCATAAAATTAATTGCTGCTATTAGTATCAGGAAAAAAGCAATAATAGAAAAGATATATATGGAAGTAATACTCCCACCAGGTTCAATTTCATATTGAAGATCGGAAAAAAGATGAATTTTCTTAATAGGTTGTAAGAAATATCCATACCTGTTCCCTGCTTCCAGAAACTCTTCAAAACTGGCCTGACTAAACATCTGAAGTTGCGGACCGACATATTTTTCTACCATTTCAGGCATTTTAGCTTCTAATTGTTCCACAGGATAATCCTCCTGAAGCAAAATATATGTGTAATTATTGTTGGAAACCCAAAAACTGCTATTCGCCAAATCCCGCAGGGTAACAAAAGAAGCCAGCATATTAAAATGGTGATGAGAGTTTTGCGGGAATTTTTCCACTACACCCGTGATTTCAAATTCCGTTTGATCATTGCCTACTTTTAGACTTTTACCCAGGGGATCTTCATTGCCAAAGAATTTTTTAGCCATTTCTGAAGTGATTACCACCGTATTGGCCCTGTTTAATGCTGTTTCAGGTTTTCCTCTCAGGAAGTTGACCGTAAATATGTCAAAGAAGCTTGAATCAGCATAGTGGAACAGATCAACTACAATTTTCTTTTCTCCAAATCTTATAATTGGGTCTCCACCAAAGGTAAATAACCTGGTAGAATTCAGAACCTCGGGATAATCGTTAACCATAGTTGCACCAAGTGGAGCACATGAAACCCCAACTACCAGTTCATCCCCGGCTATTTTTCCATTAAGGTATACCCTGTAAATCTGGTCAGATTTCTTATGGAACTTATCATAACTCAATTCATCCTGAATATATAGCAGGATCATCAAGGCACTGGCAACACCAATGGCCAATCCGGCAATGTTAATCAATGTATACGTCTTGTGTTTAAAAAGATTGCGAAAGGCAATTTTGAAATAATTACTTAACATATTCATATGTTTTTACTGTATGAGTGTAAAATATAATTAATGATTAAATCCTGAAACGATATGAAAGCTTTATTAGAAATACGTTATGTGGTGTTATTTTGAACATATCACGAATATCCTCATTGATAATAAACCTGCCATCGGGATCAGAACCATTCCTGCTTTGTGACCATACAACATATAATACAGATCCGGGCACATATTCCCACCGAACAACAAGGTTGGAAAGAAATTCTTTAACGTTAAAATCAGGATTTTCAAATACATAATCGGTATTTGAATCCTGGTTTTCATCTATCAGATAAAGATCGGAATTCTTTTCATACGTGATCTCATTTGAAGAAAACAGATGATACCGGTCGTTAAAACGATCTGCTAAGGGGTCGGTAATTCTTTTAAATTTTGAGTAATCTCCGGCAGCAACGAAGGGCTGGCCCCAATACTGAATAGAAAGATCTGGTGTAAGGCTGAGATTAATCCGAAAGTCCAGACTTGCCATTTTCTGGTCAATATACCCAAACAGATACCTGGGATCAGAGTTAAAACTCTCAGTGGAGATATACTGCAACACCTGTTTTTTCAGGTATAAACCCGGTTCCAGCGAAAATCCAAGTGTATTGGTAGGCCTGTAATTTATTTCCACGCCAAACCTTTGTGAATTTTCTGATTTTTCATTTTCCCATCTAAAGAAACCATTTGCTTCAAAAACCAGTTTTTTCCTGTCATCTGTGGAGACAAAAAGCCAGGTTCGTTCACCTGAAGGGGATTTGAACATTGGCCCACCACGTAACATGACTGATGACATGGATTGGCTGTCTATATTTAATCCGGTACTGAACCGCCAATAGTTTTTAAATTGAGTGTTCAGGTTTAAGTTCCCGCCGGTAACAAGGTTGATTCCTCCAAAATCCCATGCATGCCATAGCGCAAGATTAGCCCTGAAACTTCTGAAAATACTGAACGGCTCCCATATTCTATATCCACCGTACAGTATTGAGATAATTTCATCAGTAGACATAAGAAATCCAATATCATTGATTTCAAGATTTGGTGATTTCCACATTAATATGCTTCCGTATGTGAAATGATCACCACCCTGTTTTCCTATTTCCATTCTTCCTCCAAATCCGGTTAAGGATGTTCTGGTTGAATCAACATGAACATGACTGGCATCAGGACGCTGAAAATATCTGGCCGAAGATTGTTGCGTTCTGAGCAGGGCCTCTTCACTACCATTAACATGGCTAAAAACATTATTTAGTGTGAAATAATAGTTTTTATCTTTCCAGTAGGTGGTAAAATCTATTCCTCCTGAATAGGCTGAGGAATGCAGATAATTGAGGGTTGAATCATTCACATTCCTGTGTACAGAGGTGACCATACCGCCAAGTACAGTCTTCCCTTTATTGAAATCTTTTATGACCCTGCCCACTGTATAATTAGTCAGAGGCTCAACGATCTCAGTACGCCGGTTACCCTCGTAATCGATCTCGGCCTTTTCTTCTGCTGTTACACTTTCAAGTACACCATATGATAATCCTCCTTTTGTTTTACCTGTAATTTTGGCTGCACCCAGGATGGTAGTAAACTCTGGCACTTTAGCATATTCATCAGGTCCGGTATCAGGATACCCATGAGGTCTGCGCCCTATCCTGCGCGAATAAAACAGGTTTTCAGAAGACATGTCCCCGTCTCCACCAAACATTGAGAAATCAAAAATACTTTTCCCTTCAATAAAAAATGGCCGTTTTTCTTCAAAATAAGTCTCATAAGCTGTCAGGTTCACCTGTGAAGGGTCGGCTTCTACCTGACCGAAGTCAGGATTTACAGTAAAATCAAGGATCATATTATTGGTAATCCCGATTTTCCCATCTACACCTGCCTTAAAATTAAAGTCTTTTCCATCTTTAAACGGGTTTCCGTCCTCCTTTTTATATGTGTTGTAACTTGCAACACTGTAAGGAGCAATTTCGATTTGCCTTTTTGGATTAATACCTGAAATTCCGTGCAATTCTCCAAACAGATGGACCCATCCTGGTGCATTGTTTGGTACAAATTGCCATAATGAAAGTTCCTGTTTCCTGAAAATAAACCTTACAAACTGCATTCCCCAAACCAAACTGCTATCCTTGTCAAACCGAAGCTGACTTAAAGGGATCTTCATTTCTGCATTCCAGCCGTCCTCAACCACCTTTGTTTTTACAAACCAAATTGGATCCCAGCTTAAATCCTCACTATCACCATTGTTAGTTACCATGAAATCTAATTTCACTCCACCGGCGTTAGTTATGAAAGTAAAAGCAGTCCGTTTATCGAAATAACTGTCAAGCTGAATGCCGGCTAAATCACCGTCCATGTTGTCACGTCGTCTCAGACGTGTTTGTATGCTGTCAGGTTCATTATCAAAGGCTTTTATAGCTACAAATATGTTGTTATCATCATACAGTATCTTGAAAGCAGTTTTCTGGCTTGGATCTCTGCCTTCATACGGTTCATGCTGAATGAACTGATCTTCCCACTGTATAGTTTCCCAAACCTGTTCATTAAACAAACCGTCAATTGACGGCGATTTCTCTGTTATGGTGATTTTCCTGGTAGTATACTGGCGTTTCTCTACCTCTTTTCCATGAGAAATGAATGTTGGGAATATGGTTAAAAAAAATAATGAATAAATCAGTTTCATTTATTAGGGGTTAAAACGAAATTATCTAATAACCATAACAAATTACATGCCATTGCTTGCAACTGTCATATATGCAATATAATACACTACATAATGCTAATCGAATTGAAATAGAGTTGTCCGCTTTTATAACAACCCTTGTTCATTATCGGACACAGAATATATTTGGAAAAATATTGTATAAATTGCATATAATTTGTATATAAAATGCACGAAATATTGCATACAATTATTTAATTAAAAGTATAACAGTGCTATAGTAACAATAAGAATAAATATTAAAACAAAACGGGTTAAAACCTATTAACGGAATCAATAAAGGTTTTGATATTTTCTGTTGGCACATCCTGTGGCATACCTCCACCACATGACCAGATAATCCCGGACCTGTTTTCTATCGAATTCATAACATCTTTAATGCTCTCCCGGATATTTTTTTTGGTTCCCTGTGCCAGAACATCCCTTGGAGGAATATTTCCAAGAAGGGTGACTGAATTCCCTGTCAGAGATTTCATTTCAGCCATCGGATGTTCAAAGCTGAAATTAAAAAGATTTACACCAATATCTTTTAGATAAGGGGCACACACCAAACCCTGGGCATCGTTATGGAAAAACCGGACTTTGGAATCAAAATGATTAAAAATCTCCGTTAACAGAGGAAGGGCCAGTTCTTTAAAATCATC
>JAUWMO010000180.1 GCA_030613125.1 Bacteroidota bacterium
ATTTTTTATGAATAAAGCCCTCAAAACCAACTGCCTGTTTAAGAAGAAAATAAAAATGCTTTTTTTCTTCCGGAGTGAATGTTGAGGTGTTTTTCACAGGTTCCATCTTATTTTGCAGCCAACTGACCACTTTAGGATCCCGAATGAAACCATACTCAGCACCAATTGACCTGCAATAGGTTTGCCGGAGGTGATTGATGATTTCTTTAAGAGGAGCAGGTCCGATACCTATTTTTTTTCCAGCCTGAAAAATTGTTCCAAGATCTTTTTCTGAAAGTCCGAAGTTCTCTATATCCAGTGTAGGTGTGTATTTTCGCCTGGTCCTCACAGGATTGGTCTTAGTGAATAAGTGGCCACGCCTCCTGTAACCCTCAATCAGATTGATAACATTGAATTCCTTATCGAAAAGCTTTCCGCCAGCTTTTGTATCAAAATTTTTTTGTGCAAATTCAAAGCCTTCGAAGAATTTTTTCCAGCTCTTTTCCAATGACTCAGGGTTTTTGAGATATTGGTTGTAGAGATTCTCAATCACAGAGATCTCCCCTTTTCCCAAATATTCCAGCTTATCCATGGTTTTTTATAATAATTTGGAAGAAGTAATTTGTAATGGTTTAAAATTAAGAAACTTTTTAGAATAGAAAGGTCAGGTACAGGCAAATAACATTACTGAAGGCTTTTTTTATGGGCTCAACTGAGCCTTAAATCCTATTATGTTATAGCCTGTTGGTTTTTGTATTTCCAATCCATTATTCTTATTTATAGAATATAATCGAATGGATAATTGTATAAAACTTCACCTCCATCATTAGTTATTCTATAAATATCTTCAAATCGCACTCCTCCAATTACTGGTACAGCCAGAATTGTATGGCCAACAGTTACTGTCATATTATTCTGGAATTTTGTTTTGCCATGAGCTGGAATGATTGTCGAAGCAGGATTTTCTTCAAAACGCAAACCAATACCATGTGATATACCCTTAATATGATAATCTCCAAATCCATGTTTTAAACATATCTCTTTTCCTAATTTATCCAGATTTGATACAGTATTTCCTGGTTTTAATTCTTTTTTAGTTGATTCATGAATTTCAAGATACACTTCAAATAACTTCTTCTGCATTTTATTTGGATTTCCCATAATAAATGTTCTTGCAAGATTAGAACAGTACCCTTCAAACATTGGTGTTAAATCAATAACAACTAAGTCTCCTTCCTGAATAGGGTCTTTAGTTGTTGTACCATGAATCCAGCAGCTTCTTTTACCGGAATTAATATGAATTGGAGTACTGGTTCCCTCTGATCCAGCTTTCATCATAGTGTAGGTTATCTCTGTTGCCAATTCATGTCCAGTAATACCTGGTTTAAGAAAATCTTTGGCAGTATCCATCCCCTTTGCCGCAATTGACTGGGCTGTTTGTATTTTCTCTATCTCAGCGTCATCTTTTGTCATTCTTAATTCATCCATTACGGAATCAGATGGTACTAATTCAACCTGCTTGTTTACTTTTCGAAACAGATCAACAAGAAATGCAGGCGTATGAAACCACATCTGCATTCCAACCTTAGGACGATCTTGATGACTTAATCCTGGAGGAGCACCCTCAAAAATAGTCTTAAATACTTCCCGTACATTCGAAATTTGCTCTCCAATATGGCTGAATAACCTAATTTCAGTATCATTAATTTGACCTTTAAGTTCTTCTTCCTCAGCACTGAAGCCAATTAATACAGGTGGGCCTGAAGCTGGGATGATTGCCCTGGGTTGAACACGCAAATCATTGAAGAAATAAATAAAATCGTCATGATTCATTATCATTAATCCAATCATCCCTTCTTTTCTCATTAGCTCTTGGGCTTTTTTAATACGTTTGTTGTTAATTTTAATCATAATGAATAAGTTTTTTTAATAATATCTATTACTTAAAATGTCCAACGGTTTTAAAAACCAATTGACATTGTTGTGCAATTGTTGCTTTTTCTTAAACTGCTACAACATTTCCTGAGTCTTTTTGTGTATTCATCAAACTAGCATTACGAAAATGTCTATTTACTTCATTTATTAGTTTATAAGGTCTATTAAAAGCCTCTTGAGAAACTTTAAAATAATGAGAAAGTTTCCTAATAGTGTCTTTAGAAAGTCCTTTATGATAGTTCAAGATTTTTGACACAGTTCCTTTTGATAAGTCTAAAATTTCAACAAGGTCTTTGCTTTTTAGCTTATTTTCTTCCATTAAAGCTTTTATCAGCTCTACAGGATTCAAGTCATCTAGTGAATTGTGCTCAGCATCCCATTTTTCAATTAGCAGATTGAGCAAATCTATTTCATCAAGAATATCTTCATTATCTTGAACTATCAGCTCTTCTACAATATTGCAATATTTATCGTATTGCTTTTTACTTTTTATAATAGTGTATTTTATTAATCTCATTTTATTAATTTTTAAGTCCTACAATCTAATATATACTAACAGTATACTGTTTCCCTTTATCGCAAAGCTTTGTATATACTGCATGAGTCCCTATCCACTTTACAAATAAATGAATTTTTGTTTTCCCAAAATGGTAGCGACAAATCATTCTATTTGTTGCCACCAATATTAAAAACTACACGTTCAGAACCATTTCCCAATATATCTGCACTATTAAATGTTGATATAATATCACCAGGTTCATTCCACTCTATTCGCTTTATAATAGAAAGCCATATTGCAAAAGATGCTTTACTTTAAGCATTTCTCCTGATGTACTCTTCTATTGTTTGCTTTTTATTTTTACAAGGGAGAAGAAATCAGATAGGCATTTAACCTGCAAATAGGTTTTAACAGTTCTGCTTGTTGTGATCCTCTTTATATATTGATTGTGCTTTACTAATTTTCTCTTAAAATATATTCATCATATTCAATCTCAAAACGTAATTTGTGTTTTGCTTCTTCCTGTGCCAGCATAAAAAAAATTTGTTTTGTTTCGGGATTTTCAGTTTTTGTTGAAAGGTCCATGTACATTCTGAAAGCAGCCTTTTCTGCCTTCATAGCAATAATTAATGCATCCTGGTATTTCAGGTCATCTCTTGATGAATCAACTTCAACTATATAGTCCCCAATTTTCAGATCCGGAACCATTTCTTCAGAAAATACTATTTTTTGATTGCTTTTAATCCCTTCCAGTTTTTTCTTATGTCCCAGTTCTTCGAGTGAAAACTGGGTAAAAACTTCAGACATTTCTTTATTAATACTTCTTTTGGCCAAATCTGCATATAATTCTGATGCCTTTTGTTCTTCATTAATGGCGTAATCTAATATTTCACCAATTGAATTAAATTCTTCCATAGTTTAATGTAATTAGGTTGTTTGTGTGCAAAAATATATTAATATTTCACAAGTTATAAAACATAAAAGATATTTTATCCGCATTAAGATAAAATAGTAATTTTGTTTTCTTTGATAATAACAAGATATTTGACCCTGGTTAAGTGTTTTTTTAATAGAAGATTGGCGCGGAATATTAAGGATTTATTGGAAATATTTTATGTATAAATGATATTACAGAAGTATCTTAAAATTTAAAGAAATTTAATGAATAGAATTGTTGAAAAGGAATATTTTTCCGAGTCAGTTGTTAAACTGGTATTAGAAGCACCGGAGATAGCCAAAAGCCGTAAAGCAGGTCATTTTGTGATTACCCGGCTGGGGAAAAAAGGAGAACGGATACCCTTGACCATTGCTGAAGCTGATATTGAAAAGTGGACTATAACAATTATTATTCAAAAAGTAGGTGTGTCTTCTATCAAATTAGCCAATCTGGAAGTTGGGGATAATATTACTGATGTTGTGGGACCATTAGGTAATCCAACACATATTGAAAAGGTTGGAACAGTCCTTGCTTCCGGTGGCGGGGTTGGCGTTGCACCTCTGCTGCCAATTGTTGAAGCCTTTAAAAATGCCGGTAATAAGATTATTACAGTTCTGGCTGCCAGAAAGAAGGAATTGATCATACTTGAAGAACAAATGCGTAACCATTCTGATGAAGTTATTGTTATGACTGATGATGGGTCTTATGGAAAAAAAGGATTAGTTACTCATGGTATGGAGGAAGTTATCAAGCGGGAAAAAGTTGACCTGGCTATAACAGTTGGACCAGCAATAATGATGAAATATGTTGCTCTTCTTACAAAAGAATATAATATTCCAACTCTGGCCAGCCTGAATACCATAATGGTTGATGGTACCGGTATGTGTGGTGCATGCCGTATTACAGTTGGAGGGAAGACTAAATTTGTTTGTGTTGACGGACCTGAATTTGATGCCCATCAGGTAGATTTTGATGAGATGTTAAATAGGTTAAATGCATATAAGCACTATGAAGATAAAGCTTATAGAACATTTTTAAACAAATACAGAAAAGCATAAATAATGGATAGTAGTATACTAGCATATCTGAAAAAGGAAAGAGATAAAGAGTGGAGAGTTGAACTTAGGAATAAACTCAAGGCAAAAGACCGGACCAGTATGGACCGGCTGGATATGCCGGAAGAGGAGCCCGGTTTCAGAAACAAGAACTATGTGGAGGTTAACAAGGGTTTGTCAGAAGAACAGGCAATACATGAAGCTCAAAGGTGTATCGATTGCGCAAATCCCACCTGTATTGAAGGTTGTCCTGTGGGAATTAATATACCCAAATTTGTTAAGAAAATTGAGGCTGGCGACTTTCTTGGAGCTGCAAAAACACTTAAAGAAACGAATGCCCTGCCTGCTGTGTGCGGCCGGGTATGTCCGCAGGAAGTTCAGTGTGAGCAAACTTGTTTTTACACACAAAAATTAAAAAAACCTCCTGTGGCTATAGGGAACTTAGAGCGTTTTGCAGCTGATTACGAAAGAAATAGTGGTAAAATATCAATTCCTGAAGTAGGGTCACGGAATGGCATTAAGGTCGCTTCCGTTGGTTCGGGACCAGCAGGATTAGCCTTTGCAGGTGATATGATAAAAATGGGTTATGATGTTACCGTGTTTGAGGCTTTACATGAAATTGGAGGCGTGCTGAAATATGGAATACCTGAATTCAGGTTACCCAATAAAGTTGTTGATATTGAAGTTGAAAACCTGAAACAAAAGGGGGTTAAATTTATTACAAATTATATTGTTGGAAAAACCGGCACCATAGAAGATTTACGAAAACAAGGTTTTGCTGCATTTTTAATTGGTAGTGGTGCAGGTCTGCCAAGTTTCATGAATATACCGGGAGAAAATTTCATTGGGATATATTCTTCCAATGAGTACTTAACAAGAATAAACCTGATGAATGCTGCAGATCCGGAATATGATACACCTGTAATCAGTGGTAAATATGTTGCTGTAATAGGAGGTGGAAATACTGCTATGGATTCAGTCAGAACTGCTAAACGTATTGGTGCAAAAAGAGCGATGATTATTTATCGCCGTTCTATTGAAGAAATGCCTGCAAGAGATGAGGAAATAAAGCATGCTCAGGAAGAGGGGATTGAATTTTTAAATTTAAACAATCCGATAGAATATTTTGCAGATGAAAAGGGAAGGGTAAACAAAATGAAAATCCAGAAAATGAGGTTAGGTGAACCTGACGATTCCGGAAGAAGACGGCCTGTCCCTATTGAAGGATCTGAATACACAATAGATGTAGATACAGTTATTGTCAGTGTGGGTGTTTCTCCAAACCCCTTGATACCTCAAAGTATGAAAGAGTTAGACGTTTCTTCATGGGGAACCATTAAAGTAAATAAGGATACAATGCAGTCATCTGTTCCCGATGTTTTTGCAGCCGGTGATATTGTCAGGGGTGGAGCAACAGTAATATTGGCTATGGGTGACGGAAGAAAAGCTGCAGCTTCTATGGACCGGTATATTAAAGATAAAGTAAGGAGTATTCTTTCACTGGTTAAGGAGTTTAATACAATTGGAGATATATTAAGTTTTGCAAATAAATAGCTCCTGAAATAGTTTTTTGTTTCATTATTTGATAAATTTACTATATTAAGGAAAGATAAATTATTTTGATATGTATGAATTAATCTCCCTGAAAGTAAATTGCCCGGTTTGTGGTAAGTCTTTTATGGACGAAAGCCATTTGGTAGATAATTGTCCCAGTATCAAACTAAGAATTAAAATTGATGACAACGAAGGGATAATACGGTTAAGTTCAGTCTGGGAAAGCTATAATTATCTGTGTGATATTGAAACTCCAAAGAATTCAATTGTAAAATTGTCATGTCCAAACTGCAATTCTGAAATTAGCAGTAACAGTAAATGTGAAGTTTGTGAAGCACCTATGATTCCATTGGATCTGGATATCGGTGGCAAAATTGATATTTGTTCCAGGTTGGGTTGTAAGAACCATTTCGTGAAGTTTGTTGATTTTACTTTTGCCCTGAAAAACCTTTTTAATGAATCTGAGCTGAACAAGATACCATATTACAATAAAATGACAATGGCAAAACAGGAGTCTGATACTACATTAAGTCAGGAAGATGAGAAGATTGAAATAATGAGAACAGGCACTTTCCTTCATGCTTTCTGCCCCCACTGTAAGAAGACCCTGATTGACAAAAATATGATTAAACTGAAGATTGATAAAGAAGGGGAGAGTGGGTTTATGATGCTGAGTCCCTATCTTAACGTTTTTACTTCCAAATCAACTATTTTCCTGCAGGAGGGTGAAAAAATAGGAGATATGAAATGTTTTAATTGTGATACCAGCTTAATGGTTAATGACGAATCCTGTGGGGAATGTGGAAGTGAAGTTATTAAGATTGCTATTAGTGCCAGAACGAAATTACTGGATTTCTTTATTTGTTCTAAAAAGGGTTGCAGATGGCATGGATTAAGCAAAGAAGACCTGAATGATATTAGGCTTGAAGATAGTTTGGAGTGGTAAATGGGATTGAAAGTCTAAAAGTCTAAAGATATCTGTGTATACCAAAAACGTGACACTTCATCATTTATAAATCCGCAGTCCACAGTCCACAGTCAACAATACAAAATCCACACACAACACTCCACAATCCACAAAACAAAATACAAAGTCAACAGACCAA
>JAUWMO010000092.1 GCA_030613125.1 Bacteroidota bacterium
AGCCCGTAGGGCTAGAATGGCACTATAACAGATATTTTCTTCGAATTCAATTCCATTTTTCATTCTATCCCTCCGGGATGAATAATAATTGTTAATTCTTTGTATCAGGCATTGAAATGCCTGCCTATTATCTTTCTGTCCCTGCCGGGACGAAAAGAGGGTGTTGCCCTATAGTTATTGCTGGTACCCCTTGGCGATAGTATAAAATTCCTAACTCCTTGAAAAAAATTTGCGCTACATATTTCATAATAGAGCCATTAAAATACGTATTATAATATGTATTATAATACGTATTTTTTTCAAAGTAAACAACTTATTACCTGCTGATTAATACATTTAACAAACGCTGAACATAACATGCATCATGACATAGGTGCAAGAAAATGACTATTTATATCCTGAATGAATTGTTAGGTGAGTATATTAATATGTAGAAACTTGTATATCTTATTTAAATTCAGGATAAATTACTTTTACCTGTTCTAAAACCTGATAGTTTTCACCTCTTTAAACAGGAAACAATCGTAAATTTGCGTTTAAAAATTCCAAAATTGGCAAGAGTTGCTGACATAGAACACCTTGGAAGGGTTGAACAAATCGCCGGTAACGTTGTTACAGTCAATTTTACCACCCAATCAGCCTGTGCATCCTGTCATGCTAAGGAAGCCTGTTCTGTCTCCGAAATTCAGGAAAAGGTTTTAGAGATAATAAATCCGGGTATATCAGTAAAAGTAGGTGAACAAGTATGGATAGTATTAAAACAATCGATGGGTTTTAAAGCGCTTTTTCTTGGCTATGTTTTACCTCTGATTTTGCTTATCCTTTTTTTAATCACATTCACAAGCATATTTAATAATGAAGCTATTGGTGGGCTTCTGTCCCTTTTCGTTCTGGCTGTTTATTATGGTGTTTTATTCTTTGCCCGAAAAAAAATAGACAAACAGTTCAGCTTTGGTTTAAGGGAAACTGGTAAAAACTGATCTATATGAATTCTGTTTTATTATTTACAATTATTTCATTGAGTTTACTGGGGCTTATAGCAGCTTTAATCCTGTATTTCATAGCCCAAAAATTCAAGGTTTATGAAGATCCCAGGATTGATAAAGTTGAAGATATATTGCCAAGTGCCAACTGCGGCGGATGTGGTTTCCCCGGATGCAGGAATTTTGCTGAAGTCCTGGTAAAAGCTGATACATTTGATGACCTGTTTTGTCCTGTCGGAGGAAATGAAGTTATGGCTCAGGCTGCTGCCTTACTTGGTAAAGAAGCAATTGAAGTGGATCCTAAGGTTGCAGTTGTACGATGTTCAGGGTCTTTTGAACACAGACCAAGAACAAACTTTTATGATGGCGCCTCAAACTGCACTATTGTTCACAACCTTTATACCGGAGATACAGATTGTCCATTTGGTTGTGTCTCTCTTGGCGAATGCGTTGATGCTTGTGATTTTGAGGCAATGTACATGGATGAGAAAACCGGATTGCCAGTGATAATTGATGAGAAATGTGTGGCTTGTGGAGCCTGTGTAGAAGCTTGTCCAAGGGATATTATAGAACTCAGGAAAAGGAATAAAAAAGATAGAAAAATTTTTGTTTCCTGTATCAATGAAGATAAAGGCGGGATTGCGAAACAGTATTGTGCAGTTACCTGCACCGGCTGTACCAAGTGTTTTAAGGTGTGTGAATATGATGCAATCATAATGAACAACAACCTGGCATTTATTGATTCTGAAAAGTGCAAATTGTGCAGGAAATGTGTTACAGAATGTCCAACAAATGCCATACATGAGATCAACTTCCCGCCCAGAAGGATAAAAATTGAAACTGAAGCTAAGCCAGGTGAAGGTGAGCAGATCTCAACAAAAAAAGTAAGTAATAATTGAAAACCAAACTATAAGTGTTAAAATCGTTTCCAAGAGGTGGTGTTCATCCTGCAGAAAATAAATTCTCAGCGGGAAATCAGATCACTAAACTTCCATTACCCAAAACAGTTACTATCCCGCTTTCACAACATATCGGGACACCTGCAGAGCCAACTGTGCAACGTGGTGATATGGTGAAAACGGGTCAGCTCATAGGTAAATACAAAGGATTTGTCTCCAGCAACATTCATTCATCAGTATCGGGGAAAGTGCTTAAAGTTGATAAAGCACTTGACAGTTCAGGATATAAACGGACATCAGTAGTCATTGAAGTTAACGAAGATATCTGGATAACTAAAATTGACAGAAGCAGTGACCTGCGGAAAGAGATAACAGTAAGTGGTGATGAGATCATAAATAAAATCCTTGACGCCGGTATTGTGGGGATGGGTGGAGCAGCTTTCCCTTCGCATGTAAAAATGTCGGTGCCCAAAGGTAAAAAATGTGATATACTAATTCTGAATGGAGTGGAATGTGAACCTTATTTAACATCTGACCATCGGTTAATGCTTGAAAAGGGTGAGGAGATTCTGGTAGGCTTTCGGTTGGTCATGAAAGCACTCAATGTGAAAAAGGGCATGGTTGGTATTGAAAACAATAAACCGGATGCGATAAGCCATTTATCTCAAATTGCACAGCAATATCCGGAATTAGAAGTATTTCCTCTTAAAGTAAAATACCCTCAGGGAGGCGAAAAACAACTTATTAAAGCATTAACTGGCAGAGAAGTACCTTCAGGAGGTTTACCCATTGACGTAGGTGTGGTAGTTCATAATATTGGAACAGCCTATGCTGTATATGATGCTGTTCAAAAAAATAAGCCACTTATCGAAAGAGTTGTGACCGTAACAGGAAATGATGTGAAAAAACCCTCAAATTTCCTGGTCAGGATTGGCACTCCTCTGAACCAACTGGTTGAAGCTGCTGGAGGTATCCCCGCGCAAACCGGAAAAATAGTAAACGGGGGCCCTATGATGGGAAAGGCAATGAATTCATTAGAAGTACCTGTAACGAAAGGGACTTCCGGCATTTTGCTTATTCCTGAAAAAGAAAGCAAGCGGAAACCCTTTAGACCTTGTATCCGGTGTGCCAAATGTATTTCTGTTTGCCCGATGGGACTGGAACCTTTTCTGCTTATGACCCTAACTGAAAAGGAAATATTTGACAGGGTTGAAAAGGATAAAGCTCTGGATTGTATTGAATGTGGTTCCTGCAGTTATATTTGTCCTGCCAACCGCCCCCTGCTTGATTATATAAGACTGGGAAAGTTCAGGGTTGGACAGATCATACGTAACAGGAAATAGTATTTTGAAAATGTATGAAAAAATAAATAAACTAATTACTGTATCCCCTTCACCACATGTGCATAGTGCCGGGTCAACACAAAAATTAATGACAGGTGTCCTGATTGCACTTATCCCTGCATTTGTTATTGGGATAATAATGTTTGGTTGGGGTACACTGATAGTAACAGGCGTAGCAGTCATTTCATGTTTGGTGTTTGAATATGTTATCCAAAAATATCTATTAAAAAAAGAGCCTTCGGTTACTGATGGATCAGCCGTTGTGACCGGCGTATTGTTAGCGTTTAGCCTGCCGGTTAATATACCTTTCTGGTTAGTGATATTGGGTAGTCTTGTGGCCATTGGTGTTGGGAAGATGACATTTGGAGGACTTGGGAATAATCCATTTAATCCGGCTCTTGTTGGAAGGGTATTTCTATTTATCTCATTCCCTGTTCAACTGACTACCTGGCCGGCACCTAAAGGGTTTGGCACTTCACTGACTGACGCAATTACAGGGGCAACACCACTTGGAATAATCAAAGAAGGTCTCAGAAATTCAGATAGTATGGATACGATCATGCAAAATATCCGATCATCAAAGGAAATGCTTTATGGGCATATGGGAGGTTCTCTTGGAGAAGTTGCCGCAATAGCCCTTGCTATCGGATTTATATATCTGATAATGAAAAAGATCATTACCTGGCATATCCCAATTACTATTTTGGGCACCATTGCCTTATTTACCGGTATAATGTGGCTGATTGAACCTACTCAAAACGCAAGTCCGGTTTTTCATCTTCTCACCGGTGGAGCAATACTTGGAGCCATATTTATGGCTACTGATTATGTAACTTCACCCATGACCCCAAAAGGTATGATCATATTCGGTGTAGGAATTGGTTTAATTACTGTTGTTATCCGGCGGTTTGGAGCATATCCTGAGGGCATACAGTTTGGAATACTGATCATGAATGCTTTTGTACCATTGATCAATTCATATTTCAAACCAAAGAGATTTGGAGAGGAGGTAAAAAATGGCTAAAAAAGAATCGACACTGATAAATATGCTGGTTGCACTGTTTGTTGTAACTTTCGGAGCATCAACAGCCCTGGGTTTCATTTATCAAATAACTAAAGAACCAATTGCAGCAGCTAAACTTGCCAGAAAACTTGATGCTATTCAAAATGTTTTGCCTGAATTCACTAACAATCCGAATTCTGAAACTTACAAAATGCCAATTGATGGAGATACTCTACGGTTCTATCCTGCGAAAAAGGATAATGAACTGGTAGGAACTGCAGTTGAGACTTTTACAAAGCAGGGTTTCTCCGGAGAGATCAAGATAATGGTGGGTCTGCTGCCAGATGGAGCAATCTATAACGTTGCAGTACTGGAACACAAAGAAACCCCTGGTCTTGGTGATAAGATGGAACGCAAGAAATCAGACTGGATTACTCAATTTGAAGGTAAAAATCCAAAAGATTTTAATATATCTGTAAAAAAGGATGGAGGTGATATCGATGCTATAACTGCCTCAACAATAAGTTCAAGAGCTTTTTGTGAAGCAGTAAACCGCGCTTATAATGCATATATGGAAGGAGGAAAAAAATGAGCCAACTAAAAAACTTTACCAAGGGATTTGTTCAGGAAAATCCTGTGTTTGTCTTGTTCCTCGGATTATGTCCGGTCCTCGGAACTACTACCAGTGCAATCAATGGAATGGGAATGGGACTGGCAACCACATTTGTACTGACCATGAGCAACGTGATTGTTTCACTCATTAAAAATTTTATTCCGGATAAAGTCAGAATTCCCTCCTTCATAGTGATCATTGCATCATTTGTAACTATTGTTGAGCTTACAATGCAGGCATTTACTCCAGTACTGTTTGACGCACTGGGCTTGTTTATTCCTCTTATCGTTGTTAATTGTATTGTTTTAGGAAGAGCTGAAGCTTTTGCATCTAAAAACACTTTTCTTACATCCGTAATTGATGGATTTGGGATGGGACTTGGATTTACTTTGGCACTTGTCATGCTTGGAGGCGTAAGAGAAATCCTTGGAAGCGGATCACTGTTTGGGATAAAGTTTATCCAGGGTGATGGAATGATCCTGTTCGTATTAGCGCCAGGCGCTTTCATTGTACTGGGCTACCTGATCATGCTTATGCAAAAACTAAAATCAAAATCCGCCTAATTTCAAGATCATGGAATATATAATTATAATAATATCAGCAATATTTGTTAATAATATTGTTTTAATGAAATTTCTGGGTATCTGCCCGTTTATAGGAGTTTCAAACAAAGTTGAAACAGCCATTGGTATGTCAGGGGCAGTAATGTTTGTAATGGTACTTGCCACACTGGTTACTTATCTGATACAAACATTTGTCCTGGAACCTCTGGGTATTACTTTTATGCAAACCATCATCTTTATTCTTGTGATTGCATCACTTGTTCAAATGGTTGAGATCGTTCTTAAAAAAATCAGCCCCGCCTTGTTCCAGGCACTTGGAATATTTTTACCACTTATAACTACGAATTGTGCTGTGCTGGGGGTTGCCATTCTATCCATTCAAAACGATTACAATCTTATTGAGGGAGTTGTTTTTGCTGCTGCCAGTGCTTTAGGATTTGGACTTGCACTGCTGCTATTTTCTAGTATACGTGAGCAACTCGATCTTGCTGAAATACCAGAGGCGATGAAAGGGGTTCCTATAGCTTTTATAGTTGCAGGACTTCTGGCTATGGCTTTTATGGGATTTACAGGGATCGTGTAGGTCGAAAGTCTAATTGTCAAAAGTCTAAAAGTCAAAAAAAAAAGTTGGCTATTATTCAGGGTAAGTTTAGTAGATCGATCCTCCGGATCGATTAACGAACCAGGAGGTTCGTTATACAGACATGCCAAAGCAGGAAAGCCAAAAAGACATCAGCAGGTATTAATGTCAATTCGGTTTAAGGATAATAATTAAGTACCTGTACAAATGAATCTTTAGATGAGACAAACTGTTGTGTTTTGCTTGTTCTTGGATACTGTTTGTTGAATTGATATATTTGGCAGCAACAATCTGAATCATATTTCGTGTACCACTTTCATCAAGATAAAGAAACCTATTTCAGGATTCAGTATCTGAATTCAAAGAATTCGATCCTGCCTTTTAATAAAGATTATGTTCCCTTAAACGCTTCAACCAGGGTAATGGAGATTGGTTCTGCCGAAGGCGGCAACCTGAAGCCTTTTGCAGAAGCTGGCTGTCAGTGCACAGGCATAGAACCTAGTTCGTCACGGATAAAGTTAGCCAAGAAATTCCTTGATAAAGAAGTTCAGAAAGGACAAATATCATTTATCAATAAAAATATTTATGACGTTAGTCCAATTGATCTGGAAGAAGTATATGATTTTATTTTCTTAAAAGATGTGCTGGAACATGTTCATAACCAGGAAGAAATGCTGACAAGGCTTAAAGAATTTTTGAAACCTGACGGTAAAATATTCTTCGGATTTCCATCATGGTACATGCCTTTTGGGGGTCATCAGCAAATGTGCTATAATAAATTTCTGGCCCGTTTACCGTATTTTCACTTACTACCGATGGGAATTTACAGGAAAATACTTAATTGGTTTAACAAACATGAAAAGCAAAACGAAGGTCTGATTGAAATAAAAGAAACGGGAATCTCAATACAGAAATTTGAAAAGATACTGAAAACAGAAAACTATCGAATTATTAAAAAACAGTTCTATTTTATTCCACCTATCTATTATTATAAGTTTAGCCTTAAAACCAGAAAATTGTACAGTTTCATTGGGAATATCCCATATTTTAGGGAATTATTTATTACATCAGCATATTATCTGATTGAAAGAATGTAACTGTACTAAGATCATTTCTAAAGAATTATTTTTACAGTGAGATTATTTTTATCTATATTGCTTTTTTGCGCAGCTTCAATAATCCTTATCACATCCAGGGCTTCTTCAGGTTTTACAGCAAGAGCATCATCGTAGATAATAGAATTATACAGGTTTTGATAAAATAGCGGATAGTTACCTGGCAATCCGGGTAATATTCCATTAAATTTTTTCTTAGGTGATAGTGTATTCAATTTGCCATTATATTCTTGTGGCTCCTCACCCCAATTCTTACTTCCCGGCATTTTCCCGTTCTTCAGATCTTCTTCCTGCGGATCAATACCATATTTTATAAAGGAACCCTTCGATCCATGGACCATAAATTTGGGTCCGGGTTCCCGTACCTGATAAGAACATTTTAATATAGCCTTAAAATCAGCATAGTACATATGTATATGAAAATAATCATCCACTCTGCTACCTTTTCTTACCTTTTTAAGATCAGCAAAAACTGATTGGGGAAATCCAAAAAGCACCAAGGCCTGGTCTATTAAATGAGAACCAAGGTTATATAACACATCTGTACCGGTTTCCGGATCTTCCTTCCAGGTGTTCTCCTGAATAGAATCCTTATATCTGTCAAAGTGAATTTCAAATTCCACAATCCTTCCAAGCCATCCCTCATTTACAACCTTTTGTACAGTTAAAAAGTCACTGTCCCACCGGCGATTCTGAAAAACCGTAAGAATTCTGTCATTTCTTTTTGATAGTTCAATAAGCTCCTTACCTTCCTCAACCGAAATTGTAAATGGTTTTTCAACAACTACATGTTTTCTTGCTTCAAGGGCTTGTTTTGTCATGGAATAATGTAGCTTGTCAGGAGTGTTCACCACAACCAGATCGATTTCAGGATCTTCCAATATTTGGGTATAATCTCTTACAATTTCAGAATCAGGAAACATCTCTTCAGAAAGTCTTTTTGTTCTTTCAAGAACTTTCCTTACGATAAATCCTTCATTCGCCTTCAGCAACGGTCCGTGAAAAACCAATCCTGACATGCCAAATGAAGCCAGTCCGACTTTAATAATTTTAATCATAATCATGGTGGTATAACTAAAAAATCAGGGTAAATTTATAAATTTGTCAAAAATAGCAACTGAAAATCAATATCAATAATATTACACTTAATTCAAATCTAATTAATTTTAAAATGAAAAAATCAGAAATTATTTTATCAGTTTTACTGATAGTGCTTGCTTTGTTGGTTTCATGCAATCAACCTTCACAAAAAGATGAAAACCAATCAGAGGAACAAACAAAGGAAGAAAACACCTTTATTAATCTTTTTAATGGAACCGACCTTACAGGCTGGGAACAAAAAAACGGGACTGCACTTTATGAAGTTGTCGATAATATGATCGTTGGATCTACTGTAAAAGGGAGCCCGAACAGTTTTTTATGCACAGTGGACGATTACTCAGATTTTATTCTTGAATTTGAAGTTAAAGTAGATACTAACCTGAATTCGGGTGTTCAGATAAGAAGCCACAGTACTCCCGAATATAAAGATGGGCGTGTCCATGGCTATCAGATTGAAATCGATCCTTCTCCAAGGGCGTATAGTGGCGGAATATATGATGAAGCACGAAGAGGCTGGTTAAAAAACCTGGAAGATAATGAAGAAGGGCGGAATGCCTTCAGAAATGGAGAATGGAACCACTACCGCATTGAAGCCAGGGGATATTCTTTAAAATCCTGGGTAAATGATGTTCCAACAGCGGAACTTATTGATTCCACTGACTCTTCGGGATTTATTGGTCTTCAGGTACATAGTGCTCCCGTTGAAGGCCTTAAGGTCAAATGGAGGAATATACGGATTAAAATACTTCCTCAGGATAAAGACTGACAAGCAATTATGTCATCCTATTAATGTCCATTACCTATTATAGAATCCTGGGGATTTCTGAACGAGCAGATATTTCTGAGATCAAATCTGCCTACCGGAGATTAGCAAAAAAGTTCCATCCTGATCTGAATAAAAGTCCTGATGCTCAGGAAAAATTCATTTTAGTAAATGAAGCTTATGAATTTTTGATCAAAGTTAAATCTCAACCTCTAGCTTATCCCGGAACAGGAACCGGCAGGCATCCCAAACCCGAGGACCTATACAATCAGTGGGTTAGAAGAGAAAGAATGAAAGCACGGGCAAGGGCAGCGAAAGAAGCAAAAAGAAAATTCGATGAATTCAAAAAATCCTCGATTTACCGAACATCACAAATCATATTCACGTTTTATGACTATTTAAGTATTGGAATTGGAGTCATGATTATTTTTGCAACAATTATAGGTCTTTACGCTGAAAGACATACTAAAGATGGAATTACTATTAGTAACATTGTTGCAGCAGTATTTCTATTATTTCTTGGTGTAATGTTTATTCTTTTTTCAATATCCAGCATAAAACACAGAAATAAAAAAGCTTATATTAAGTAAATAACATAACTCATTATTTCTTATTAACATTTTTATATTAAGGCCGGTTATGAAGCCCGCATTCTTTGCTCTCAGCCTCTTCCCACCACCATCTTCCTGCCCTTATATCCTCACCTTTGGTAATGGCACGAGTGCAGGGTTGGCAACCGATGCTCATGTAACCTTTATCGTGCAAAGGATTGTAAGGTACAGAGTTTTTATGAATGAATTCCCAAACCTGATCATGACTCCAATTGAACAAAGGATTTAATTTCAACATCTCGTTTGATTCGTCCCAGTCAAGAAGCTTAGTATTAATCCGGGTAACTGATTGTTCACTTCTTAATCCGCTTATCCAGATATCGAAGCCTTTAAATGCACGCTTTAATGGTTCGATCTTCCTTGTATTACAGCATAATTTCCTGTTTTCGATGCTTTCATAAAATAAATTGATCCCCCGTTCTTTCACCATCTCTTCAACTTTCTCAGCATCAGGGAAATATACCTTAATATTAATATTGTATTTTTTAGAAGTGGTATCAATGAGTTCATAAACTTCCTGGAACATTCTTCCTGTATCAAGGGTAAAAATGCTAATGCTTGGATCTATTTGGGTGGCCATATGGGTAAGCACCTGATCTTCAGCCCCCAAACTGGTTGATAACACTATACGCCCCTTAGACTCTCTCAAAAAGAAACCTAATGTTTCTTCAGGTGAAGATTTTAAAAATCTGATATTAAGTTCTTTAATTTGTTTACCGGTCATCAGATACTATTGAATTGATTTTTGTGCGGCAAAGTTAAACTATTAATTTATAACAATATTATTAAGTATTTTCGTTCTGCATTTCGAATTAGACCAATTTAATTCAAAGGCATGAAATGAACATGAACTTAGTCACGCTGCAAGAGTGACGATCTCATAGTCTGACCCGATTTTTGGGAAACGCAGTGAATAAAAATTTTAAACGGATGAAATTATTACCAGCTTTTCAACCCGGAGATCTAACAGTAATTGTTTCATTAACAGTAACTATTATAGGTTACCTAATATATTGGTATATTTCCATGTCCCAAATTGTACTGAAAAAACTCAGAGACGTATCAGGAAATGAGGCTGTGCAGTTACGCAAGATCTTATGGCAAAG
>JAUWMO010000020.1 GCA_030613125.1 Bacteroidota bacterium
GCTGGGTCATGCGTTGCACAAAACAGGAAACAGCACATGCCAATAATTAACAATTATTTGTTGAAAATTTGGGAACTTAAATTTAATTATTAAAAAAATTTACTTATATTTGTATTAATCCACATTTGTGGAGGTGGAGGGTTGTATAGGCCCTTGCCCCGGAAACGGGGTTTTTTTATGGTAATTTTTTAGCACCATATCCGTATATTTTACCTTCATATCTAAAAAACTTATCTTTTTCAAGAATTTTAATTATTTCATCTCCAAAAGTATTTTTACCGTCATCCATTTTAAATATTTTTTTATAGAACCATCTGCGTGCTGGGTGAGCAATGAGATCTGCGATTTGCAAACCAGATATATTCGCTGTTTTTGGTTTAATTTTAAGTTCTTTTGATGTTAAATGTTCCAACAAATCTTCAGAACTTAGATGATGCGTGCCATTATCTGTAATTTTTCTAAATGATTTTTTTAATCGCATATCTTCTTTACCACCTCTTGATTCGAACATTACATCACCTTTTACATTATAAATGTTTAGGAATAACTTGAATCTTTCTATTAGTATTTCCTGACAATAATGATATGGATCATATTTCCATGTTGAATATCTTTCATCATGCTCCTTTTTGTCAATTATTACAGATATTACCTTATAGTCCCAGGATTTCAATTTATCTAATAATATTGTATTGAATCTTTTTTCAATTTTAGGTTCTTTTAATATTGAAAATGGTGGCTTTTTATGAAGGATTTCTTTTCTATGAAATATAATAGGATCATCTGGATGTGAACTGAAAAATTGCCTTTTTAAGTTCTCAATCTCAGGGTAAATGATTTTACTAACATAATCTAATTCAAAGATTACTCCAGTTAGGCATAAAAACCTTTGGTCTTCATGCGATGAGCTTTTTAGACTAGGATTGCCAACTTCATCTATATAGAGTCGATATTTAATTTGTCAGTATCTTAATATAGCATGTGCCATAACTTTTCTTTATTTTATCATCCCTTCTCAGGCAGGATTTTAATAATTTCTGAAAGGAATTGATTAAAATCGAAATTCTTGTGAGAATAACCTAACCTGACAACCACCAGGTCCCTTGAGGGAATAATAAAGACCCGTTGTCCCAGAAAACCATCTATGAAATACATATCTGCCGGAATATCCGGATATTTACCTTCCTTTTGTTGCAGCCAGAAATGAGCCCCATAAAATCCATGTGAATTAGGGGCTGGTTCACAGGTATAATCCACCCAGCCCGGTGGCAAAATGGTGTCTCCGGTAAAGATACCGTCATTGAGGTAAAGTAAGCCAAACCTGGCCCAATCCCATGTAGAAGCAAAACAATAGGATGAGCCAACGAAAGTACCTGAACCATCAGTTTCAAATAATGTGTGCAGCATTCCAATCCGGTAAAACAACTCCGCGTATACGAACCGATGGTATTTTTCATCATCATTTATGGTTTTGCGGATTAAACCCGACAGGATATTAGTAGTGCCTCCTGAATAGTTCCATTTGGTACCAGGTTCATGTTCCAGATATGTTCCAATAGAAAATTTATACATATCATCACTATTGAAAAGCATCTTCGTCACTTCTGAGATGTCAAAATAATTCTCCACCCAGTGAAGTCCATCATTCATCTGGAGCAGGTTATTGATGGTGATTTTACTGCGTTCATCATCTTTCCATTGCGGAATATCAGGTGTCTGAGCAAGATCTAGTTTCCCTTCCTTCACAAGTATTCCAACCATGGTATTGGTAATACTTTTAGCTTGTGACCAACCATGAAAGATGGTTTTATGATCGTATGTATCAAAGTATTTTTCTGCAATTAATACACCATCGTATACGACAGCAATTCCCAAAGACTTTCTGAATGGTTCTGAATTTGCCGGATCGATAGCTGCATCAAGTATGGCCTGGAGGCCCTCATAATCAATACCAGCAGGAAGCGTATCCGGGAGTATATCACCCATAGGCCAGGGGATAGTATCCTGGCTGTAACCCGGATCTGGCAGGGCAAAGGCTTTTTCCAGCAACTCTTCTTCTGTCATATCCAGTACCAGTACAGTACCAGGTCCCTCGCGGTAGATTGCTTTCCGCTTTGCCAGTCCCAGTACAGTGGCGGTAACCGATCTTTCATCATAATCCACCTTCATTTTCGCCAGACTGATTGGAAAAAAAGAGAGGTCTTCAGTACTGATCTGTTCGGGATCCTTAAAACAGACGAATACTCCCGAACACATACCTTTTGCAACATATCCGGTTATTATAGGAACTCTTGGCCATGCATAGAAGATTGCTATTACAATAGCCAGAATGAGTATAAAATACAGTGTTCTGAGAAGAAATTTTTTCATGACTTATTAAGTAATTTAAAATACTACAATTCATGCATTATTTTCTTTCATAAATATAAAAAGTATAATTGAACTTATTTCGTGAATCGGCTTTATGGAATTCTTCTGAAACAATTTTCCAGTTATTAAAATTCAATTCAGGAAAATATGTGTCTCCCTCAATTTTGGTTTCAATTATGGTAAGATATATCCTGTCTGTTATATCCAGAGTTGCTTTATAAATCTCCCCTCCTCCAACAATGAAAGCCTCAGCTTCACCCTGGTCTTTTGCATACTGAAGAGCTTCATCAATGGAATGAACAACTATACATCCGGGAGCTACATATTTTTTCTTCCCGGTAACCACAATATTCACCCTGTTTGGAAGAGCCCTGCCATTAGCCTCGTAATTTTTCCTTCCCATGATTATATGCCTTCCCCTTGTAATTCTGAAAAAATAAGCCAGGTCATCAGGCATATGCCACGGGAGACGATTATCCACACCGATTAACCGGTTTTGGGACATTGCAGCTATCTGTGAGATGACCATAAACGGACAGAATAAAAAATATCTTTATAAAATTAATAATTATCAGCAGTGTTGGAATTTACCTGACCACCTTTAAGAAGAAAACGGTCGTAAAGGAATAATGCAAGAGCAGCCCCAACAGCAATTCCCGAATATAAAATCCAGATTTTGTCAGGGTTATATTTATCAAAAAGAAACTTTGTAAGTTCCTGTTGGGTTAATCCCATTAAATCAGCAGCCCTGTTGAAATAGTCAGTTCTTGTGAATTGTTCTGAAATTTGCTGGATATCCAATCCTCTTGCTAATACTTCATTTTTGAGAAGAGTAAATTTCTCAGCCACATTTGCATACAGGTCCCCTGAAAGATAACCTGCAAATTTATGGCCGGCAGCTAAAGGCAGGAAGGAGGTTCCCATGTAAAGAGCTTTTTTATCTGCGGGTGCAATTCTGCCAATGTATTCAGTAAATTTGGGAGAGCTGGCCATTTCGCCCACAGCAAAAATCAGGATTCCAAATATTGCAATCCACGGATTTTGACCGGTAAACATGAAAAGTAAACCAATGGATAAAATTAATATCCCGGTAATCATGGCATTCATGGGTCTGTGCTTCATAGCAATGGTTGAAATCCAAAGCTGTAATACAATAATAAAAAATGCATCCAGGCTGGTAACCGTAACAGCCGTTATGGTTCCCGGTGCAAGTCCAAGAAAGAAAGACAAGCGATCAAGATCAACCCAATCGTCTAAGAATACCGGGAATGAATAATAGAGCTGGTTAAAGGCCGTCCAGAATCCGGCCATAATAATTAAAAACAGAAGGTATTTGAAATCTGTTAGTGTAATAAAAATATTTTTCAGAGCCTTCCAGACATTCAGAATAAATGAATCGGTGGTTTTTTCCCTGCCAGGCTCTTTAAAAAAGAAAAAAACAATGATAAAATTTATCCCTATTGTTAACATAGACATATAAAAAACCAGGTCCCAACTAGTTTTGTAAATAAGTCCGGAAATAAAAGGACCTATGAATCCTCCAATATTGATCATCATATAAAAAATACCAAATCCGATTGAAGAAGATTCTTTATCGGTAGTTTTGGCAATCATGGCAGAAATTATCGGCTTGAACAATGCACCGGCAAATGCCAGAAATATATAAGCAAAATAGATTGCCTCATATGATTCTAGATTCCCGACCATAAAATAGCCAATAACATAGGAGATAAATGATAGGACCAAGACTTTCTTATATCCAATTCGATCAGCTATAGCACCTGTTATCAATGGAAGAAAGTAAAGCAACATGGTACCCGTCCCCATGATGGCCCCCTTTTGTGCCTGGGTAAATCCAGCGGCGCCGGTATCTTTTGAGAGGGTAAGGTATAGGGCAAAGGCGTTGTAAAAACCATACCAGGCCCACCGTTCAAAAAATTCCATAATATTTGAAACCCAAAACACTCTGGGAAAACTTCTAATGACCTGCTTGAATGCACTCATTATAACAATAAACTTGCCTGATGCTTTATGAAGCCGTAAAAATAAGATTTGGCAACGAATAATAAAGAATACTCTTTCATACTAAAAACACATCCGGAGGAAAGCAGTTAACCGGAATATATTTTTTTTGTAACACTATAAAATCTGCTCAATTCTTCTTATAAAAATAGGCCTTTTTTTCTTTTATACTATCATAAGTAACTACACCTGAAGAACCTTTCTGAAGGAAAAAACTCAGAATTGCAAAATCACCAATGCACATGGTACCATGTGCAACCAAAGTACACAGGAAACTATATGAATATGGTCCGGGCAGGAAATAAAAAAGATATAACAATAATCCACTAATTATCAAAAAGGGTGCAATTGCTATACTTATTATCTCATTAAATCCTGTGACATAACCATCAGCAGTAACATAAAATATATATTGTGAAAGGTTGATGCCAAACCTAATTTTTCGGGCACCACACAATTTATACATAAAAGCATGTACTAATTCATGTATTGGAATTAGTATTATAGGAAAGATAATAAACCCTGACAGAAAAATACCTAAAATGTTAGACCAGGAAATTAATTCGGCTGAAAAAAATACTAAAAACTCATAAAATGAAAAGAGTAGAAAGAAAATATTTCCCAGGAAAAAAGTGAATGTTGCAAAATTTCTTTTTTTGATATTCGAGAAAACAAAGGGTACAACATCATCATAAGATAGTACATGGATCAAATGATATTTATTATTTGATGATATTTCTTCAGCACTGATCTTCACTACATTATAATATTATTTGTTTACAAATATATGTCATCTGCAGGAAAGTTATATTTAAACCCATATTATTATTTTTACATACATAATGATTTATTAAATAACTGGTATAATCCAACCTAAACTTCTCTAACTCACACAAATCTATCCTAAATATTGTGGTATGGAGGCGAATCACTAATTTTACATATGATTTTGGTATACTTATTGAATTCTGATATACGTTTTTAACACAAATGATCAGATTATTTCAAATATTACTTTTAATACTTTTGATGAGTGGGCAACTGGTCGCACAGGGAAAGACTAAACCCGATACTTCAAAATATAACGATATTAAGATTGCTCCGCTGATAAACGTTGATGGAGACACAATTCCGCAACTTAAGATCCCGGAAGTTAAAGTTTATTCACGACCAAAATTTAAAAGCCGGAAGCAAGCCAGAAGGTATAGCAGGCTGGTAAAAAACGTAAAAAAAGTATATCCCTATGCTATATTTATTAAACTCAAAATAGATGAAATCAATATACACCTGCAAACATTAGATGATGATAGGGAAAAGAAAAAATTTATTCGCCAGGTACAAAGGGAAATAACTGCAGAGTTTGAAGATGATGTGAGGCATATGACCTTTTCACAGGGTAAGATCCTGATCAAACTGGTTGACCGTGAAACTGGTGAAACCTCATATGACTGGCTGAAGGAGCTAAAAGGAGACCTGTTTGCAGGCTTTTGGCAGGCTGTAGCAAGAATTTTTGGTTCAAACCTGAAAATGGAATTTGACGCCCAGGGTGAAGATATATTGATCGATCAGATTGTGAGGATGATTGATGCCGGTTTGATATAATCAAATAGAAGTAATAAAAACTACGTATTAAACTACGTAGTTTAATACGTAGTTTTCTGCTAAAACGGAAGATCGTTGTCTTCATCCCCAACAGAAGGTGGCGCATCAGTTTCCCCCGGAAAAGGCACATCCATTTCACTATCCTCCTGAAAAGATTCTTTTTCAATTCTCCAGGCAGCCAGGTTAGTGAAATAATTAACCCTTCCATCACGTTCCCAACGATTTCCTCTGATATTAAAAGTGATCTTCACCAGCTCATTTAATTTAAAAGAATCGATCAGGTTGCAACGGTCCTGGGTTAATTGAAACTTAATACAATCAGTGAATTCGCTTCCACCTGTAGTTTCAGTTTTCTCTATTACAAATTCACGTTTCCTGAAACTGTCACTGACTTGTACTGTATCAAAAATTTCAATTAATTTCCCGCTTAATTCAAATACCATGGTCGCAAGTATTTTTTGTTTTATGTTTAATAATGGTTGTACGAAATTAGGATATTTTCAGTAAAAGTAAATAAATCCTTCCAGAATATTATTCAGGGAATATTCCGGTTGAAATTGTACGTTTTAAATCTCTTTTATCGATGGTAAATCCGGTTGTTTTAAGTTCAATATGCCAGTTTAGTTTGCAGGCAACCAAGCCCTTAGCATCTCCCTTTTACCTGGAGGGCCTGGTATTCTTTCCAACTTAAATCCAACAGCGGCCAGTGTTCTTCGAACTGAACCTTTCGAACTATATGTGGTCAGGATCCCTCCGGGATTCATTGCTTTGATGATCTTTTGGAAATTAGTTTTATCCCACATTTCAGGCTGTACTTCAGGACTAAAAGCATCAAAGTAAATTAGATCAAACCTCTCCTTCAAATTAAGCTTCAAAAGATCTATTTTCATTTTCTTCAGGTTAAAATAATCAGAGATCTGACATATTTCCCCCCATGGGATTTCATGAATCTTTTTAAAAAGCTGTTCAGAGTCAGGGCCTAAAATCTCCGGATAGTTCAAAGCAGTAAGTATTGAATCCTCCAAAGGATATTTTTCTACAGCATAATAGTTTATTTTGATGAATTTTTTTTCAGCTTCAAGACCGGTTAAAAGAGTATTTAGTCCGGTGCCAAGGCCTATTTCAAGAAGTGTCAATTCAGGTTTATTAAAATACAATAAGCCGGATTGTATGAAAACATGTTTTGATTCCGTAAGAGCTCCAAAACTTGAGTGAAAACTTTCTTTCAGATCATCATGAAAAACAGTATGTGATCCGTCATTGGTTTTCTTGATTAAACGTTTCATGCTGATTATAACATTCCTCCTAAAAATAAGAAAAAAAGAATAAGTCCCTGATAAAATTACAAAAAAACATAAGCATTTGAAAAAGCAAGGAAACTTTCATTTTTAATACAAATAATCCTAAGTTTGATATCTATTTTTTTTAAGAGATGAGAAAAGTTATTTTCCTGTTCTTATTTATTGGTTTCATTTTTTCAAATTCACTTCTTTTTGGCCAGGTAAGGGCTGATATATCAGGTAGAATTATTGATATAGAAACTATGGAACCCCTTTCCGGGGTAAATATTGTTTTAAAAGGAACGACCATAGGGGCTGTTTCAGATTTAAAAGGATATTTTTTCCTTTCAGCACAGATTGCTCTTCCTTGCACTATAAGGTTTACAATGATTGGTTATCAACCTGAAGAATATGAAATAAAGGAAAGGGTCATCTCGGGCCTCAGGGTTAAATTAAAGCCAATCACTTATATTGGGGAAGAAATTATTATCTCTGCTCCTGTGGTAGAAGTGGAACAGAAAACAATGAAGGAAATTGTTTCTGTAGAACTAATGGATGCCCTGGGAATCAAGGATTCCCCTTCTCCTAATTTTTACAATGCACTCAGCAACCTGAAAGGAGTAGATGTAATTAAACAAAGTATGCAGTTTATGACGGTGAATGCAAGGGGGTTTAATTCAACTGTAAATACTCGGTTTGTACAAATTGTGGATGGAATGGACAATCAGGCTCCGGGGATGAATTTTTCAATTGGAAATATTATGGGAACCTATGAACTTGATGTTGAGTCGATAAAATTTCTGCCAGGACCTTCTTCGGTACGTTATGGAGGGAACGTATTAAATGGTTTACTGATAATGAATAGTAAAAGCCCATTCAGGTTTCAGGGATTGAGCATGTATGTCAAGCCGGGAGTCAGTGATGTAAAGGCCGGGAGTGATGCTCCTTTCCAGTTTATGGGTAAAGGATTAATTGATATGGGAATTCGTTATGCAAAATCATTTAACAACAAATTTGCATTTAAGGTGAATGCTTCCTATATGAAAGGGGTGGATTGGTTTGCTGATGACACAACCAACATCAGACCGGGGAATATACACTATGAATACGATCCAGGTCATGATGCCTTAAATAAATACGGGGATGAAGTAATTGCCTATTTGCCCATTGGTGACAACAGGCAAAACATAATTGTTTCCCGCACAGGATATCAGGATAAATATCTTGTTAACAATGATGTTTTCAGTCTTAAACTTGGAGGTTCGATACATTACAGAATCGGTGAGAATTTTACCGCAATCCTTCAGGGTAATTTTGGAAATGCTACTACTGTTTACACGGAAGATAACAGAACTTCACTTTCTAATTTCGAAATTTACCAGGGAAAAGCCGAAATCATCAGTGATGAATTTTTATTAAGAGCTTATGCCACTCAGCAAAAAACAGGTCACACTTATGATTCGAGGTTTCTTGCCGTTCATCTTAATAGAAGCTGGAAAAGTGATGAAAAATGGTTTCGTGATTATTACAATACTTATAGTGGTGCACTTTCTAAATACGGGTTAAATCCTGGGGATCATGCCGCAGCCAGGGCTTTTGCGGATGGAGGAAGACTTATTCCGGGAACCAAAGAATTTGAACAAGAAAAAAACAAAATAATCAATGAAACTGATTTTAATAATGGAGCTCAGACAATCAATAACTCTGCCCTGTATCACCTGGACAGCAGATATAATTTTCATAATCTGACAGACCTTATTGATATTGAAATTGGGGGAAATTACAGGTTCTATGATCTGGAATCTTATGGCAGTATTTATCCCGATTCAGCGGACAATGATATTACATTTTATGAATACGGCTTTTATATTCAGCTTAAAAAGAATCTTTTAGGAGAAGCCCTTTCATTCAATTTATCTGCAAGGTTTGATAAAAGTGAGAACTTTGCCAGTCATTTTACACCCCGGTTTTCAGTAATTTATTCCTTAAAAAAAACACATCATTTCAGGGCCTCACTTCTTACAGGATACAGAAACCCGAGTGCAAAAGAACAGTTTGCAAAAAAGGACCTCGGCAATGCCTGGCTGGTAGGAGGGCTGGAAGAGAATGTTAGGACGCTCAATATTCCGGGAAACAGTTTTTATGTTCCAGGCGTTTTGGCTTTTAATGATGCCGTATCAAGAGACATTAACAATGATAATGATCCATGGGCACCTGAGCAAGCTGCACTTAAGAATCTCACAATACTGGAGGAGAATATAGTAAAAGAAAATGAAATTAAGTCCCTTTCCCCTGAACAGGTATTTTCTTTTGAAATTGGTTATAAAACAAAATTGTTTAATCGAATTTTCTTAGATGCAGTATATTACCACAGCACTTATAAAAATTTTATTGGTCTGGTTGAGATCATTAAGCCACAAACCAGTCCACTTACTGACCTTTATACTGCCTCTACCCAGATTAACAATTCCTCACAAATGGACAAATACTTTATTTATACCAATTCTCAAAACCGGATAGTTATTCAAGGTCTTTCCACAGGCCTAAAGTATATTACCCCTGTTAGGGTAATTTTATCAGGAAATGCTACCTGGTCAAATATTTCCAGGGTAGCAGACGATCCCCTGATTCCAGGATTTAACACACCTAAATTTAAATTCAATGTATCCATTGCGAATCGTCGTATGGATAAAATGGAAAATAATCCTGGATTTAAAAATGTAGGCTTTAACCTGGTATGGAGGTGGCAGTCCAAAATCCTTTGGGAAAGCCCTTTTGGGAATGGATGGATTGATCCTGCCGGTACCTGGGACATTCAGGTTTCTTATCATTTTCATAACCCTGAATCTATCCTGAAAATGGGAGTTTCAAATTTTTTCAATATACCGTATACTACCTCTTTTGGCGGACCCCAGATCGGCTCGTTTTATTATGTTTCTTTCATGATAGAAAATCTTTTTAACAGATCAAATTATGGTAAATAGGCTTCTGATACCAGGATCTTTTCTATTCATACTCATGATGATGTCATGCAGTTATGATTTCCCGGAGTTGAACCAGGAATATTCAAATGGAACGATTGATGCCTCAAGGTATATTAGTCTTGGAGACGGATTTTCTGCCGGTACTATGGATGGAGCTCTTTATTCGCAGGGTCAAAACTCTTCTTTCCCCCTAATTCTTTCAATTCAACTGAATATTGGACAAAATTCGTCTTTTATGCAACCGGATATAAATTCAGTGAATGGATTTAATGCTATGACATCTGATAGTGTAAACATAAATGGAAAGTGGATCTATATTTATTCAACCCAAACACAAGCTGAACCGGAAAGAATCCTGACAGTTGGTGAAGCCCCGGAATTTTATGCAGGAGAGATGAGTGCCCCGGGAAATTTTTCGGTTCCTTTTGCAAAGAGTTTTGAAATACTTAGTCCTTCCTTATCAAATAACATTTATTATGAAAGATTTGCCAGTGATCCGGGGAATTCAAGTTTACTGGATGATGTAGTAAATAATGATCCTGGATTTTTTACTCTTTGGATTGGAATGAATGATTTCCTTGGGTATGCAATTTCAGGTGAAACCGGCAATCCCTACCCATCCTTAGATCCAGAGCTGAACAATAAAAAAGATCTAACATCCATTGATTTATTTGAATCTGCAATTGATTCGATTCTTGCTCAGCTCCTTGTTAACCCTAAGGCAACCGGACTAATTGCTCAATTGCCTCAATTTGACGATCTGCCATTCTTCTATACCTACCCATACAATTTTATTAGAATGGAAAATAGTGAACTTGGTGCTTTCTACAGTCATTATAGGGAATTTAACGATGCCGTATCCAATCACAACATAAATCATCCCGATAATAAACGCCCATTTATTAATTATCACGATAATGGGGTAAATCTTTACCCGCAAGAACCTGTAGTTTACGATGAAAGTTTAGTGAATGCATTCTATCCTGATGGGATAACACCTTTACCTAAAATCAGACAAGTAAGAGAAGGAGAATTAATACTGCTTACGTACCCGGTTGAAAAAAGTGATTATGGGACCATCATCCCGGCATCAGAGGAGTATTATCTTTCTGAAAAACAAATTGAAATTATCAAACAAAGAACAGATGCCTACAATGCAGTAATTGAGAACCAGATAAATAAATACGCAGGACGACTGCACCTGGTTCCACTGACAGGAATTATTCATGATATTGCCGAAACCGGTAAATACACTGCATGGGGAATGCCAAACAGTACCGATATCAAATACTTTAATGGAGTCCCTATTGAAGGAACTCTTGGATTGAACAGTATCTTCTCACTGGATGGGCTGCACTTTAACCAAAGGGGCAATGCCTTTATTGCAAACCAGTTTATTGAAGTAATGAACAATCAGTACCAGGCGAACATCCCTTTTGCGAATATAAACTCCTATATTGGAAATACTATTTCGAATTAAAAACTCTCTACTGCAAAAAGTTCCCTATAATCCTTATTATTTCAGATAAGTATCCAACCAGGAGAAAAATTCCCTTTGCCAAAGAATGCTGTTTTGTGGTTTTAAAATGAAATGTGTTTCATCAGGGAAAAACAATAACCTGGCTGGTATGCCTCTTAATTTCGCAGCGTTAAATGCCTGCAAGCTTTCTGTATATGGTATTCTTAAGTCATTTGCCCCTGTAATTATCAGAATGGGTGTATCCCAGTTCCATACAAATTTATGAGGTGAGGTTGCATATGATTTCTTTGCAGTTTTATTGTTTTGTTCCCAGTATGGTCCTCCATAGTCATAGTTCACAAAAAAGATCTCATCAGTTGCTGCATACATGCTAATAAAATTGTAGATCCCACAATGTGAAATGAATGCTTTAAACCTCTTATCATGGTGTCCTGCCAGCCAAAAAACAGAAAATCCACCATAACTGGCCCCAACAGCACCCAACCGGTTTTCATCAATATAAGGTTCTTTTTTCAGTTCATCGATCGCACTCAGATAATCTTTCATATTCTGACCTCCATAATCACCCGATATCTGCTCGTTCCATTCCTGGCCAAAGGTAGGAAGACCACGCCTGTTAGGTGCTACAACAATATAATCGTTGGCAGCCATCATCTGAAAATTCCATCTGTAACTAAAAAATTGGCTGACGGCACTTTGCGGGCCACCCTGGCAATAAAGAAGTGCAGGATATTTCTTTTCAGGATCAAAACCGGGTGGATAAATCACCCATACCAACATATCTTTCTTATCGGTAGTTTTTACCCATCGTTTTTCCACCTTTCCCATCTCAATGTGATCATAAATTTCCTTGTTCACAAAACTTAATTGTGTTTCTGCTCCGTTCTTTTGGTCAATACTGAAAATCTCAGTTGCCATTGACATAGTCATTTTTGCCCCGATAAGGGATTCCCCGGCAGGTATTAACTGGGTATAATTAAAATCGCCGTTTGTGATCTGCCTGATTTTGCCTGTATTCACGTCAATTTCATATAACTGATAGGTGGCATGTGTGCCGCTTATGAAATACAGCCCCGTTCCATCATCCTTCCAGTTCAGGGATGAGACATTTTGATCAAAATCTGATGTCAAATAGCTTTTATCACCAGTTTCCAGGTTATGGATAAACAACCTATCTTTATCGGCTTCATATCCGGGAGTAGCCATGCTTTGAAAGGCAATCAAATTTCCATCAGGTGAAAAAACAGGGTATTTATCATACCCGGGCATTCCCTCTGTAATGTTTATAGTGCTCTCATCTTTAATACTATACAGGTAAATATCAGAATTAGTACTGACAGCATAATCAACGCCCTTCAATTTCTTACAGGTATAGGCAATAAAATTACCATCGGGGCTCCAGCATATTTCAGAATCATCAAAATATGGTGATAATGGTGTATCATAAGGTTCTCCTTCCAGAATATCCTTACCCTCACCAACTGATCCCTCATTATAATCAGCAACAAAAATATGGCTGTATGCATAATCTTCCCAGTGATTCCAGTGTCTGTACATCAAATCATCGATGATCCGGACATTAACATCCGGAAGATCAGGGTAAATTTCCTGGGGGGTTGGGTCCATTTTCACATCCTTCAAATAATAAATTTTATCTCCGGCAGGTGCATATTCAAAGCTATTAATCCCGCCCTCAATGATTGTTACTTGAGTAGGAAAACCTCCATATGAACCTACTTCCCATAGCTGGACTGTACCTGATTCACCCGAAAGGAATCCGATTTTTTCACCATTATGAGTCCATCGTGGATGAAATCCTGGCATATCTGTCACCAGGGCTAAATCTCCTCCATTAACAGATAATGAATATAAGTTTGTTATACTTTTATTGGTCTTATAATCGTATTTAGTCATACTGAAGACAATGGTATTCCTGTCAGGAGAAACCTGCAGACCTCCAATCCTTGAGAATTTCCAAAGTATCTCAGGGGTCATTTTCCCACCTGCAATTTCCTCCTGCGTAAGATGATTGGAAAAATCAGGTTCACTTGCCTCTGTTTTTTTTTCAGTAATCCTGGAACAGGATATAAAAAAAGCTCCCAGAAAAAAAATAATAACCAGTTTTCTCATAATTATTAAATTTTAAATGTTTTCAACAAAAATCCGGAAAACTTACAGGAAGTTTCCCGGTTTCAATATGTAAGTGTTTGTTACTTTTCCAAATTCTCAATGCTTACTTTTTTCCGGTTTGCAAGCTTCAATAATCTTCGATCTTATCTCATCCAATAACTCCGGATTATCCTCTAAAATTTGTTTGACACTTTCTCTTCCCTGACCGAGTTTAGTATCTCCATAACTGAACCACGAACCGCTTTTTTTAATAAGGTCCAGATCAACACCTAAATCAATTATCTCACCGGTTTTCGATATTCCTGTCCCAAACATCATATCGAACTCTGCCTTTTTAAAGGGTGGGGCCATTTTGTTTTTCACTACTTTAACTCTGGTACGGCTTCCTTTGGCCTCATCTCCATCTTTAATCTGGCCTATTCTTCTTATATCTAATCTGACAGAGGAATAGAACTTAAGTGCATTCCCGCCGGTTGTGGTCTCCGGATTTCCAAACATTACTCCTATCTTTTCCCTTAATTGGTTAATGAACATACATGTAGTATTTGTCTTACTGATGTTTGCAGCAAGTTTCCTGAGTGCCTTTGACATCAACCTTGCCTGCAGTCCTACACTAGTGTCTCCCATTTCACCTTCAATCTCAGCCCTGGGTGTAAGTGCGGCTACAGAGTCAATCACTATAATATCAATAGCTCCCGATCTTATCAAATGATCAGTAATCTCCAGTGCTTGTTCTCCATTGTCAGGCTGTGATATTAAGAGGTTCTCAATATCCACACCCAGATTTTCAGCATAAAACCTGTCAAAAGCATGTTCCGCATCTATGAATGCAGCTATTCCACCTGCCTTCTGGGCCTCTGCAATAGCATGTATTGCAAGGGTTGTTTTCCCCGAAGCTTCAGGACCATAAATCTCAATCACCCTGCCTCTGGGATATCCACCAATCCCTAATGCCAAATCAAGTGATATTGAACCGGATGGAATGAAAGAAAATTTCCCGATAGGCTGGTCGCCTAATTTCATAATAGCTCCTCTGCCAAAATCCTTTTCAATCTTATCTGTGGTTAATTGCAAAGCTTTAAGTTTTTCCTTGCTGATTTCTTTCTTTTCCTGCTCCATTGAATTATGTTAAATAAATAAATATTTGTTATCCGGATTATATTAATCTTCAAATGCTTCTCAGCATTTAATTACAGCGATATTTCTGCTATGATCTGTGCAGCATGATCCTTTGTTTTCACCTTGGGAAAGATCTTAATAATGACTCCATCTTCATTAATGACAAATGTTGTACGATTTACTCCCATATACGATCTTCCATACATCTTTTTCTCTCCCCAAACACCATAATCTTTTAATTGGATCATATCACATTTTCATTTTGAAAATTTAGGTAAAATTACGAAGTTTACAGCAATATTTCAGAATTCCATAATAACTTTTTATAAGATTATGAACATAATAATTAAAATAATTTTCATTATTATTCTTTTGTCGGTGTTAACATCGGTATCAGGTCAACAGCATTCAGCTAATGAAACCGAAAATAATAAGAAAGCTGTACAATATTTCAAAGAAAAAGATTACAATAATTCAATTACATTATATGACCAGTACCTGGATATTGCACTTGCTCATCAGGAAAAAGCTGATTCAGCACTCAGGATTACTAATGACCTTAGGCAACAACTCTCATTGGCAACAGATCCTGATAAGAAAGCAGTTGTTGAAAAAGAGATCATTGCTACAGAAAAACTTGGTTCTGAATATCAGCAATCAGCAAATTTTTACTTTCAGAAAGCCAGGGAAATTGAAAAACAAATTAGCCTGAGCACGGTCGATTTTACACAAATTAATAATAATGAAGTCCAGGAAACGGAAAAAATACCGGGGCGGGGTGATCAACCCTATATTGAACAAACATCAGATGCATTTTATAAACAAAGGGAGATCAGCAATATATTAAAAGTTAGTGAAGTATTAATGTTATCTGAGTTGGATGAAATAAATATAACCGGTAATCTGTTAATGAAAGATGCCTGGGAACTTCAGGAAAAAAAAGATAAATTGGTAGTGGTGGCAAATGCGGCTAAAAACAGATCAGAGAACAGAAGGGCCCGAAAAGCAATAGGCGATCTGAATAAACAGGTCAAAGAAAAAAAACATCAGGCCTTTGAAGAATTCCACCATGTGAATGAAGGAAAATATGTTATCTACAAATCAAGTCTTACCAGGGTCTTAAGCGATTCCGGTATAATTGAACATCTACAAATAAAAAGATATAATACCAGTGCTACTGAAAGTCATCAGAAAGTATTAAAATTAAAGGAAGAAGCTGAAAAAACAATTGATGAGGAAAATAAGTTCGATTTGCTTGCCGAGTCAAATGCCTATGCCTTGCTTACACTCGACAATCAGAAAAAAGCTCTGGGGATATATACCGGATTGTTTCCTGTAAAAAGGGAACCACTTGCATACTCCACCTACGTTGTCCCGAAGGTGAAAGATGTAAATGAAGAAAAAATACCAGAACCACCTGTTGAAACTGATAACAATTCAAATTCCGTTTCTGTTATCAGAGATCATGGTATGTATCAAGATTATGAAGCAAAACCTGCTAATTTATACATCAATGACTTTGCAATTCTTCCTACTCCCGATTATAACAAGATGCTTAATATACCTGTTGATGAAGCTTTACCAGATGGTATAATCTATAAAATCCAGATAGGTGTCTTCAAGAGTCTTAAATCGCAAACATATTTTAGGGGACTTGAACCTATTTCTGCTGAAACTGTTGAATCCACTGATGCCACCAGATATTATGCAGGTTTGTTCTCAGCGTTTGAAGATGCTCAATCAGCATTGCGGAGAGTGAAAAAACTAGATTTCAGGGATGCTTATATTGTGGCATTCAATAACCAGAAAAAAATTGCGGCAAAACGGGCTAAGCTACTTGAATCAAGTAATGGCGCCGATGCTTCGAAACTGGAAAAGGAAAATGAATTTGCAGCGATCTCCATTGAATCACAGAAAGAAAAAGAGAATATACCTGATATTGTATTTCAAGTCCAGGTAGGAGCATTTAATAGTGAAGTCTCTTATGATATGTTACAAACATTCAGAAGGTATGCAGGAGATAAAAAAGTTGAAAATTACATGAATAATAAAGGCATGGTTGTATATACAATTGGAAATTTTATTACCTTTGATAGTGCCACTTCTTTTAAGGAAGAATTAAAGAAAAAAGGTTTAAAAGATGCCTTTGTTGTTGCACTCAGGGGAAAGAAAAAGATCTCTGTTGGGGATGCGATAAATTTGTTAAAAAAGAATTAATTAAGAACATGAAGGAAAAAACAGATTTCAAAGAAGAAAACCTTATTGAAAATAATGAGGAGAGGTTTCTTGTGTTGCACAATGATGATATTCATACATTTGATTATGTAATTGATACTTTAATTGACATTTGTAATCATAATACCCTGCAGGCAGAACAGTGTACTATGTTAGTACATTTTAAAGGAAAATGTGCTGTTAAGGAAGGCTCATTTGATACTCTTAAACCCATTAGAGAAAAGTTAGTCCAGAAAGAACTAAATGCTACAATTGATTAAAATTAAAAATCCGGAAAATGTCCATAACTCTTATTATCATACTTATAATACTGGGCATAATTCTTTTCCTCATTGAGTTTTTATTGATCCCGGGGGTTACAGTTGCAGGCATTGGCGGGGCTATATTAATGATTGGCGGAGTGATCCTTGGATACCATTATCATGGAATGCAGGTTGGTAATTTTATTTTGCTTGGAACGGTTATTTTTTCAATTTTTACTTTATATTTGGTTTTGAAATCAAGAACATGGCGAAAAATTATGTTGGATTCTAAAATTGATAGTAAAGTCAATCTGCTTGATCGGGATGAATTTAAAATTAAGGCAGGAGATACAGGAGTTGCTATTACCCGGTTAAACCCCATGGGGAAAGTGCTCATTCAGGGTGAATATTTTGAAGCAAAATCACTTAATAAATTAATTGACCAGAAAACACCTATTATAGTGACAAAAATTTCAGGAAATAAAATAATTGTAAAACCTAAAAACTAAATTATTATGGAAGGCATAGGATTATACTTAGTTATTATTGTTGCAATATTAATTTTCTTATGGATCATTTTCTATTTCATCCCGGTTGCTTTGTGGTTCAGAGCGCTGGTATCAGGAGTGAAAATATCCCTGCTTCAGTTAATATTCATGAGATGGAGAAAAGTACCTCCCTCAGTAATAGTAGGGGCACTTATTGAAGGGACCAAGGCAGGTGTGATACTCCACAGAGATGATCTTGAAGCACATTATCTTGCAGGCGGACATGTAACTCAGGTTGTACATGCACTGGTATCGGCCGAAAAAGCAAATATTGAACTTCCGTTTAATATGGCCACTGCAATTGATCTCGCAGGAAGAGATGTTCTGGAGGCTGTACAAATGTCGGTTGTTCCAAAAATAATTGATACTCCTAGTGTAACGGCTGTTGCCAAAGACGGAATACAATTAATTTCCAAAGCCAGGGTAACGGTAAGGGCCAATATTAAGCAACTGGTTGGTGGAGCAGGTGAAGAAACTGTTCTGGCAAGGGTAGGCGAAGGTATTGTCTCTTCTATTGGGTCTGCCACTTCACATAAGGCAGTATTGGAGAATCCGGATTCTATTTCAAAACTTGTTCTTGATAAAGGTCTGGATGCAGGAACTGCATTTGAGATATTATCTATTGA
>JAUWMO010000324.1 GCA_030613125.1 Bacteroidota bacterium
GATGATTGAGGGTATGGCTTTCCCGTTTAGTCTATCAACTAGTGTAAATGGTCAGGTAATTATGGAGATGATATTTGAAAAAGTTGAATTTGATAAGGATCTGGACAATTCACTGTTTAGCAAACCAGTAAAGGAGTAATACACCCTTAAAATAAAAAGAAGACTTAAGTTAATAACTTATTCTTAATTAGTAAATAAAAATACAGTAAACCTGTAAGCCGGATTCTGTATCCGCTTTCATACTATGCCTGGGCTTCGTATGGAGAAAACGGATTTCTATCATTTATCTGGGTTTGATATCACTACCAAACTCAATCGACCCACCCCCCAGCATCAGGCGAGCAACCTTCAAGTGCTGGTATACATGGTCTTTCAACCCATAAGACGAACGGCTCCCAATGTCACCACCAGGACCGGTGAGCTCTTACCTCACCTTTTCACCTTTACCTGCCAGAGCTTCAGCCCCAATACAGGAAGTTGTTTTCTGTTTCGTTACTATATCCTCACGGTTATCTTCCCGTTAGGAAGTATGGTGCTCTGCGTTGTCCGGACTTTCCTCCCTCCGCTTTTTCCCGGAGAGCGATAGAACGATTTACTGTACTGCAAAGTTAATAAATCAGTCCTGTTTTTCGCAGGTGATTCCAGATGATTTGTCAAAAAAAGGGGATCAGACAAGATAATCAACAGTGCGGACAAACTCAGTCATATCAAAGGGTTTTTTAAAGCTCTTGGCAGCTCCAAAATATTCAGCAATATTAAGATAGTCTTCGGGAACAGACCTGCCACCCCCTGAAATGGCAATGATTTTTACTGAGGGATCTAATTTTTTAAATTCCAATATGCTTTCCATACCCTCCTTTTCAGGCATAATAATATCGGTTATTATCAGGCTAACAGGGTTTTTCCGGAAATATTCTATACCTTTCAATCCATCCTCCGCCTCATTAACATCATACCCTGATTTTTTCAGTCTTGCACATAGCATTTGTCTGAAATCATGATCATCATCAATTACCAGGATCTTTTTCATCTGCTCAGAAAAAATTCTTTTAAAATCAATAATTAATACGTAAAATCTTCCTTATGGTTACAAATATAATATATAAATGTATGAGTATCTATGCTATAAAGGTGATTTTCCTCACCATTTTATTGAAATATTCATCATTATGAGCTGTGAAATTTAAACTTATGGGACAATCCTATTCTGCCTTTTCTACTAAACCGACTTTCCTGGCTATTTATTGAACTTAATGTGATCCTTCCTCTTTTTTGCTTTTCTTTGCAGAATGAGATTCAATCCTGAAGATATTAAGCTTTATGATTATATATATGATCTTCCCGCAGAACGTATTGCAAAATATCCTCTTCCTGAAAGAGACCGTTCCAGACTGCTTGTCTACAAAAATGGCAAGATCAGTAATTCAATATTTAAGGATGTTCCTTTGTTTTTATCAGAGGGAAATACCCTCGTTTTTAATGACACAAAAGTCATTCATGCCAGACTTCATTTCAGAAAAACAACAGGCGCTTTAATTGAGGTATTTTGCCTGGAACCAATTTATCCCCCAGGCTATGAACAATCGTTTCAGTCAGAGAAAAGTTGTATCTGGAAATGCCTCATTGGAAACAGGAAAAAATGGAAAAAGGGGGTACTGAAACAACAATTATCAATTAATAATTCTAAGATAGTATTGAAAGCCGAAAAAGTATCAGGTACAGAAAATCCTGAGTACATCCGCTTTTCCTGGGAGCCTCAAAATATAGCCTTTTCAGAGATAATTGAAAAAGCGGGTATAATCCCTATTCCACCCTATTTAAACAGGGAATCAGAAACTGGAGATGATATATGGTACCAAACTGTTTATGCAAAGAACAATGGTTCAGTAGCCGCACCTACGGCTGGATTTCATTTCACCAATACTGTGCTGAAAGAGCTGCAAAATAAAAAATTGAACAGCATAAAATTAACCCTGCATGTAGGAGCTAGTACTTTCGTGCCAGTACAGGGGAGCTATATTAAGGATCATAAAATGCACACTGAGCATTTTTTTATCAAGAAAGAGCAACTTAAAGAGCTCTATAAGGGTTTGAACCAAATTATTGCTATAGGAACCACATCAGCTAGAACTTTGGAAAGTTTGTACTGGCTGGGTGTAAAGATATCTGAACAGGAAAATTTATTACCTAATGATCTTTTTATTGACCAGTGGGAACCCTATTCACTGAATAAGAACATCGCTCCGGCTGATTCAATCAAGAATCTTCTCAGATTCATGGAAAAAAATAATCTTGAAAGAATTGAAGGTATTACAAGGATAATCATTGTTCCCGGTTACCAGTTCAGGATGATCAGGGGACTGGTCACTAACTTTCATCAACCACGAAGCACATTGCTGTTATTGATTGCCGCATTTATTGGGAACGACTGGAGAAAAGTATATGAATATGCGCTGAATCATAATTTCCGGTTCCTCAGTTACGGCGATAGTTCACTCCTAATACCTTAGTTGTAAAAGAACTAATGTCGAAAGGTTAAAAAGTCGAAAAGTCAAAAGGTCGAAAGGCTACTCTTAGACCGTTCGACCCTTGGATACCGGTTTTCCGTACACATCAAAATATTTTGGTTTTTATTATTGCTGTTTGGGGTGTCTCATCGCACAAAACAGGAGTACCTTAGTTCATAAATTTGATGTTTTTTTATTAAGTTTAAACGATCATGTGATACATTAATTAAAAAAAATGAAAAAGACAGTACTTCTGACAAAAATTCTGATTTGCATTTTAATATTGTGTGTGTTCGCATGTTCTTCCAGTCAAAATGAGTTAATGATTGATGATGTTAGTGGAGCATTGGGAAAAACTAAAGCTCCAGTTTCAATTGAAATAATATTGAACAAATATCAGGCAACTGCTGCAGAGGAAGGACGTCTAGGTCTTCTCGATCCCTCAGCCGTTAATGGGAAAAAGAGTTTGATTCCTGCTCAATTGGAAAGTACTGGTGAGGAAGGATTATCACAAGTTGTGATGATAATGCCGGAAGGAGCATCTGGGTTACGTAAATTTAAATTGATTGAAAGTGAGTCTCCCTTCAATGCTGTAATGAAAGCAACCCTGGATCCTAATAGTGGGCAGGTTATAATTGAAGAAGACGGTAAAAAGATATTACAATATAATTATCAGACTATTTATGAAAAAGATGTAGTTCGTTCTGCTAATGAGATATTAGAGGAACACATAAGAACAAAGAAGGATACCTTTGAAACAACTAGTATATATGCAGTGCCACGTAACGACTACATTCATCCCTTATATGGATTGGAAGGTGAAATGCTGACCAGAGATTGGCCAGAAGGTGGACACCCTCATCATCGCGCTATTTTTTGGGCTTGGCCAGAGGTAGAATATGGATCTGAACGTGGTGATATATATGCTCTGCAGAGAGTTTTTGCCAGACCTACAGGCAAAATAGAATATATAAATGGTCCAGTATTTGCCCAGATAATAGCTGAAAACTTATGGATGTGGGAAGATACTGAACCAATTGTACGTGAGCATGCCGTAATAAGAGTATATCGTGCAACTTCAACAACCAGAATTATTGATCTGACCATTAAGCTGGATGCTTTAGAAGATAGCATCACCATTGCTACCCGAAATACTGATAGTTATGGTGGCTTGAATTTGCGGATGATGACTCCTGAATCACAGGATATATCATATTTTACAGATGAAGCTGACTCAAAACCAATTCGTGCATGGTCCGATTTTAACGGAATCTTTCAAGTAACTGAATCCACCTCAGGTTTGATGGTGTTACAACATCAGGATAATCCGGACTATCCTGGCGACTGGGTCGAGTATCCGGATCTGGCATGGGTACAGCCTACTTTTCCAGCTTCAGGCAGCAGATATCCACTCAGCACAGAAAAAACTCTGATATTACGTTATAGACTGATAGTTCATGCCGGAGGGAGGCCCGATGTAGAAATTTCTGA
>JAUWMO010000101.1 GCA_030613125.1 Bacteroidota bacterium
ATAAATTTTATTTAGGAAATGATATGGTACTTATATGAATCTTCATCCAGACCAGCCTATAGGTATTTTTGATTCCGGAGTTGGAGGATTAACAGTGGCTCATGCCATTAAGCAATTACTCCCTAATGAAAAGTTGATATACTTTGGCGATACCGCTCATTTACCATATGGAGATAAATCAAAAGATGCGATTGTTCATTATTCTTCAGATATCGGAAAATTTCTGTTAAACAAGGGTTGTAAGGTTGTTTTAATGGCTTGTAATTCTGCTTCAGCTGTTGCTTACAAGGAAATAAACAAACAAGTTGGTGAACAAACAATTGTTTTAAATGTCATTGATCCGGTAGTAGAATATATTGCAGATAACTTCAAGCAAGGAAAAATTGGTGTGATCGGGACCAAAGCCACAATAAATTCAGGAGCATACGAATATAGGATCAAGGAAATCAGGGATGATCTTAAAGTGGTTGCTTTGGCAACACCTCTTTTTGTTCCAATGATAGAAGAGGGTTTTATTTTTGACAATATTAGTAATTCCATTATCCAGGCTTACTTGTCCAATGAAATATTGAACAAAATCAATGCCTTAATTCTAGGTTGTACTCATTATCCCATCATTAAGAATCAAATTAATAAATACTTCAATTTTGAGGTTGAAATCTTAGATTCTTCCAAAATAGTAGCAGACAAGTTAAAATTCCTTTTACAAGTAGAAGAACTCATTAATCCTCAGCAACAACCTGAACATGAGTTTTATGTATCTGATTATACCCAACATTTCAATAAAATTGCAAAGATGTTTTTTGAGGAACCAATCCGGTTACTAAAAGCTAATCTTTGGGAATAAAGCTGCATATTGGTTTTATATTCTACTAATCTGGTTTTTCAAAATTTTTCTATTGCCGGTTTTAAAGGTATGTTATTTCTACATTTAACAGCGTTGAACCATACATTGCAGATATTCCCCATTATCACATAAGCTATTGTTGCCGGATTTTCAGCAAAGTAACAATCATCTCCATATTTCAGAACATGTCCCATAACTGATAGGATTGAAGCCGTAATAATATCTTTTTTCTTACATACAGGAATTTTAAGAGTTTAGTAACAATATGTGGAGATACAACAAAATAACAGGTAGTCTTTGTAAGATGAAAATCTCGCGGAAAAAAAATTCTCTAAATATCTGTATATGTTATGTTAAAAAATATAAAATATTATGAATTTTCCTTCTTGAAATTCCTAATTTTGTAAAAGTTTTAATAATGAACCTCTTTTAAGAAGAAATAAATGATGCATGTAAATAGGTTATTTTTTTATGTGCATTTAGTATTTCATAATCATACTTATTTGTTAATTTAACTTACAAATGAATAAAAAGCCAGAAGTCATAGAACTTGAGGCGGTTGTGATCCGATTTTCGGGTGATTCAGGAGACGGGATGCAATTGACAGGTACGTTGTTTTCAAATACTTCAGCACTAATAGGAAACGATTTTTCTACGTTTCCTGATTATCCTTCTGAGATAAGGGCCCCCCAGGGGACAGTTGGAGGAGTATCTGGTTTCCAGGTCCATATAGGACATAATAAAGTGTTTACTCCGGGTGATTTTGCTGATGTTTTGGTGGCAATGAATCCGGCTGCATTAAAAGCCAATGCACAATGGATGAAACCCGGGGGTATTATTATTCTTGACAATGATAATTTTGATGAAAAATGGATCAAGAAAGCAGGGTACTTTGAAGATCCGATCATTGAAGAAAAACTTGATAGATTCAATGTTATAAAGGCACCTATTACTACCCTGACAAAAGAAGCGATTAAAGATCTTGGTTTAGATTTAAAAAGTGTTCTTAGAAGCAAAAATATGTTTGCTCTCGGTATGGTTTACTGGCTATATAACCGGCCTTTAAATTTTACTGAACAGTTTATTGAATCCAAATTCCAGAAACGGCCTGTAATTATTGAGGCAAATAAGAAAGTTCTGAAGGCTGGATACAACTTTGCTGAAACTATTGAGTCAATGAAGCCAACCTATATTGTTTCACCGGCACCTATCAGGAAAGGAACCTACAGGAACATTAACGGCAATGAAGCAACTGCCTGGGGACTTATAGCTGCAGCTGAGAAGGCAGGATTGAACTTGTTTGTTGGATCATATCCGATCACACCAGCTACTGGTATCCTTGAGGAACTTTCACTACGGAAAGATCTGGGAGTAAAATCGTTTCAGGCTGAAGATGAGATTGCGGGTATTTGTACAGCAATTGGTGCCAGTTTTGCAGGGCTTCTTGGAGTGACAACCACCTCCGGACCAGGTTTGGCTTTAAAATCTGAAGCTTTAGGTTTAGCTGTTATGACAGAATTACCTCTGGTGGTTGTTGATGTTCAACGTGGAGGACCTTCTACCGGCCTTCCAACTAAAACTGAACAATCTGATCTTATGCAGGCATTGTATGGAAGGAGTGGTGAAAGCCCGGTAGTAATTATCGCTGCCAGTACACCTTCCAATTGTTTTGATTACGCTTTTCAGGCTGCAAAAATCGCAATCGAACATATGACCCCCGTTCTACTAATGACTGATGGATTTCTTGCAAATGGTTCACAACCATGGAGAATTCCCACTATGAATGAGTATCCTGAAATAAAAACAAGAATGGTTCCGAAAGATACAATAGATTACCAACCCTATGCTAGAGATCCTGAGACACTTGTTAGAAGATGGGCAATTCCGGGAATGAAAGGAATGGAACACAGAGTTGGTGGACTAGAGAAAGATTTTTTAAAAGGTAGTGTTTCACATGATCCGATAAACCATCAGAAAATGGTTAAGGTTCGTGAAGATAAAGTTAATAGGGTGGTTAATGTAATTCCAGATCTTGAGGTGATGGGCGATTCACAGGGTGATTTATTGGTAGTTGGGTGGGGAGGAACCTTTGGTTATCTTAAAACCGCTGTCCAGGAACTTCAGGAAGAAGGGGAAAAAATCAGTTTAGCGCATTTCAATTATATTAGACCACTGCCCGGGAATGCAAAAGAGATTTTCAGCGGTTTTAAAAGAATTATTGTTTGTGAACTGAATCTTGGGCAGTTTGCCAATTATTTGAGGATAAAATGCCAGGAGTTTAAATATGAACAATATAATAAGGTTCAGGGTTTACCTTTTACCGTTGTAGAATTAAAAGAAGAATTTATCAAATTACTGGGGGCATAAACAATGAAGGAACAAAATATAAAACTTACTTTTAAGGATTTTAAAAGTGATCAGGAAATTAGATGGTGCCCAGGATGTGGCGATCATGCAATTCTTAATAGTATTCAACGGGCTCTTGCTGAATTGGGGATTGCCCGTGAAAAGTATGCTTTTATTTCAGGAATCGGATGTTCTTCCAGATTACCATATTATATGAATACATATGGGTTCCATGGAATTCATGGACGTGCTGCAGTAATTGCCACTGGTACAAAAGTTGCAAACCCTGATCTTTCTGTTTGGGAGATAACAGGAGATGGGGATGCACTGGCTATCGGAGGGAATCATTTTATCCATCTTATTCGGAGAAATATCGACATAAATCTGATCTTATTTAATAATGAGATTTATGGATTAACCAAAGGTCAATATTCCCCGACTTCCAGAAAAGGAACAACAACAAAAACCTCACCTTTTGGCACTATTGAAACCCCATTTCATCCAGGTGTACTCGTAATTGGAGCTCAGGGAAAATTTTTCGCTCGTACTGTAGATAATAATATTAAATTATCAACTGATGTTTTTGTGGAAGCAGGAAAGCATGAAGGGACTTCAGTTGTTGAAGTACTTCAGAACTGTGTTATTTATAATGATAAGGTTTATGCGGAAATTACCGATAAAGAAGTGAAAGAAGAAAGACAAATTATTTTGAAACATGGTGAACCTATGATTTTTGGCAAAAGTAATGATAAAGGATTAATCCTGGACGGTTTGAAACTTAAAGTAGTGAAAATAGGCGAGAAAGGAGTAAAAGAAAAAGATATTCTGGTTCATAAAGCCAATGAAAATAACCCTGGAATTCATACTATGCTTGCAAATATGAGATGGCCAAATTACCCTGTTGCCTTTGGAGTTATACGTAATGTGACTGCACCTACTTATGATGTAGCCATGGCAGGACAAATACAAAAAGTGCAGAATTCCTCAAAAATTAAAAAAATGGATGATCTGCTACGAAGTGGAAATACCTGGGAAGTGTAAAATTTAATCTCCGTATGATGAGGCTTCCGGTGGAAGCTTTTTTTTTACATTATTCATTGCTATAGTTTAGCAATAAATATTTTTTAAGATAGAAGGTATTTGCAATTTTCAGAAATATATTATTTGCGGTGTGTATAACATTCTATATAACAGTCAAGGTTTAGAAGTATGAGATAAAAAGAGTAACTTTATGGGTGAAAGAGTACAAAAACTTTGGTTTCGTTTTCATTTTATCCCTGTTTAGTTTTGTAGTGATGAACAAAATATTAGATGCCAATAAGAATATTGAAAAACTTCTGGCAGAAAAAACTGAAAATCTGAAAGAACTAGCCTGTGTTAACCAAATTCATAAAATAATTCGGGAAGCAAAATCTATTGAAGTATAATTAATAATTTCAGATTATATGATTGGTGATCATAATTTTTATGAGGTTCAGAAATATGATTTTAGTGATACCTCTTTCAGTCTGTTATTGCAGAACAGGATCTATAAAGTGCTTTTAATCTGCAGTAATTATGATGCTTTTATGCTCGAGGAAGATGGTCGTATTGATGAACAGATTTTTATTGAATATGTTTCATTAAACCTAAGGTATCCTCCAACTTTTTTTCAGGTAGATTCTGAAGTCAGAGCTTTTGAGATGCTCAAAAATGAAAATATAAATCTTATCATTATAGCTCAGGGAACTCAACAGCTTGATACTTTTCAACTTGCAAAAAAAATAAAAAAAAGATATTTCAAAATACCGATCGTAGTCCTTACTTATTTTTCACGGGAAGTTTCAATTAAACTGGAGAATGAGGATCTTTCTGCTATTGATTATGTATTCTCATGGTTGGGTAATGCTGACCTCCTGATGGCAATTATAAAACTTATTGAAGATAAGATGAATGCTGAATTTGATGTAGAAAAGATTGGTGTTCAAACCATCTTGCTGGTTGAAGATTCAATTCGTTATATTTCCTCCTATTTGCCGAATCTTTATAAAATTGTTTTAAAACAGTCACAAGAATTTCAAAGGGAAGCGCTTAATGAACACCAACAGATGTTACGCATGCGTGGACGCCCTAAAATCCTGCTGGCAACCACTTATGAGGATGCTTTAGCACTGTATAATAAATATAAATATAATTTACTTGGAATTATTTCTGATGTGAGTTTTAAAAAAGATGGAATAAAAGATGCTACAGCTGGTATCCAATTATGTAAGTTGGTAAAAGAAGAAGATAAGCATACGCCTTTTTTACTTCAATCATCAGATACGTCAATTAAAGATATAGCTGAGGAACTTGATGCAGGATTTATTCATAAATTTTCAAAATCACTTTCATTCGAGCTTAGGGATTTTATAATTCAAAATCTTGCCTTTGGACCTTTTGTTTTTAGGAACCCTGAAACCCTGAATGAAATAGACAGAGCTGAGAACCTCCAGGAATTTCAGCAAAAACTAATGTCTATCCCTGATGAATGTCTTGATTATCATACCAGTCGTAATCATTTTTCAAAATGGTTAAATGCAAGAGCATTATTTCCAATTGCTCAAATGTTTAAATATCTAAGGAGAGATGATTTCAATTCTATTGATGACCTGCGCCAATTTCTTTATGTGGCCATTTCAAGTTTCAGATATGGAAAGGGAAGGGGTGTTATTGCAAAATTTGATAAAAACAAATTCGATGAATATCTGATCTTTTCCAGAATTGGAAATGGTTCTATTGGTGGAAAAGCTCGAGGACTTGCTTTTTTGAATTCTGTTATTAAGAAAAATGGACTTTTTAACAAATATCCAAATGTTTATATAACTATTCCAAGGACAATTGTTATCAGCACAGATGTTTTTGATGAGTTTATGGAGAGTAATGATCTTTATAAGGTTGGGCTGTCAGATTTTTCTGATGAAGAAATACTACGACATTTTATAAATGCTGAATTACCTGGTTGGATTTATCAGGATCTTTATGCAATTGTATCTGTATTTACAAAACCTGTTGCCATAAGATCTTCAAGCAAACTGGAGGATTCGCATTATCAGCCTTTTGCTGGGATATATTCAACATACATGATACCAAAAGTATCTGACAAAAAGAAAATGGTAAAAATGCTTTCTGATGGGATTAAGGAAGTTTATGCCTCAGTATATTATAAGACAAGTAAAGCGTATATGAATGCCACGTTAAATGTTATCGACGAAGAAAAAATGGGCATTATACTTCAGGAAGTATGTGGAAGTGCATATGGAAATTTGTATTACCCAACATTCTCAGGTGTTGCCCGGTCGATTAATTTTTATCCTGTTGGCAATGAAAAAGCCGAAGATGGAATGGCGAGAGTTGGATTAGGCCTGGGGAAACTAATAGTGGAAGGAGGCTTATCATTGAGGTTTTCACCAAAATATCCCAGAAAAATCATTCAATTATCATCCACCGATATGGCTTTAAAAAGCACTCAGAAAATGTTCTATGCCCTTGATCTTTTATATAAGAGCTTTGTTCCATCAACCGATGATGGAATAAATATTAAGAAACTTCCTATTGAAGAAGCAAAAGATTCAAAAGCTTTTAAATATCTGGCCTCGACCTATGATTTTGAAAGTGAGATGTTAAGGGATGGTAGTATGGGAACTGGGAAAAAGATCATTACATTTTCTAATATTCTGAATAATAATATATTCCCTTTACCTGAAATACTTCGGGAACTACTTGAGATCGGTAAAAAAGAAATGAATAATCCTGTTGAGATTGAATTTGCAGTAAATCTGGATTCTTCTGACGAAGGACGGTTTTTTTTTAGTGCTCTTCAAATTCGGCCCATTGTTGATAATGATCAAATGGAAAGATTTCAACTTGATAAGATAAAAGAAGAAGAGACTATTATTATCTCGAATTCCGCCATGGGAAACGGTTTAATTCCAGATGTCCACGACATTATTTATATTAGACCTGAGAAATTTAATCCTTCATTGACAAAGAAAATTGCACATGATATTGAAAAAATAAATGAAAAATTCCGAAAAGAAAACAACCATTATGTGCTTATCGGACCGGGCCGTTGGGGGTCTCAGGATCCCTGGTTAGGAATACCAGTCAAGTGGCCGCAAATTTCACATGCGAAAGTAATTGTTGAATCCGGACTGGAAAATTTTCAGGTTGACCCCAGCCAGGGTACTCACTTTTTCCAGAATCTTACCTCATTCAGAGTTGGGTACTTCACTATTAACCCGTTTATTAATGATGGCTATTTTGATATTGGGTTTCTGGATAATAAGCAGCCTGTATATGAGGATGAAATAATCAGGCATGTCAGATTTCCTGAAGCTCTTATTATAAAAATTGATGGCCGTCACAACAAAGGGGTTATTATTAAACCAAAAGTTATAAGTCCTTAGGACTCATTAAAACAGCACTTTCAGTTGGCATATTCCTGTCAATTTTCCTTATCAGACCTTGAAGGACTTTCCCCGGTCCTACTTCAATGAATGAACTTGCCCCGTCACGGATCATGTTTATAACTGTTTGTGTCCATCTTATTGGTGATGTCAATTGACGGATAAGGTTTTCTTTTATCTTTTCAGGATCATTTGAAGGCTCAGCTGAGTAATTTTGATATATTGGACAAACAGGCCTGGAGAATTGTGTTTGATAAATTGCTTTTGTAAGTTCTTCCTGAGCCGGGACCATAAGTGGAGAATGGAACGCACCGCCAACAACAAGTTTTAATGCCCGTTTTGCTCCACAACTTAATAATTCATCTATAGCCATATCAATTCCTTTGATCGATCCGGATATCACAATTTGACCAGGGCTGTTATAGTTTGCGGGAACAACAACCTCTCCTATATTTGAACATATATCTTCTACTATTTTATCTTCAAGTCCAATAATAGCAGCCATTGTGGAAGGCTCAGTTTCGCATGCTTTTTGCATGGCCATAGCCCTTTTTGCAACAAGGTTTAGTCCATCAACAAAAGAAAGAGTCCTATTTGCCACGAGAGCTGAGAATTCACCTAGGGAGTGTCCCGCAACCATCTCAGGATGAATTTTTTCGTCCAGAGTTAAGGCCAGAATGGTAGAATGAAGAAAAATAGCGGGTTGGGTAACTTTTGTTTGTTTCAGATCTTCCTCAGACCCGTGAAACATTATTTCAGTTATTTTAAAACCAAGTACTTCATTTGCTGATTCAAATAATTCCTTGCCAGTTTCAGAGTTATCAAATATTTCCTTTCCCATTCCAGGAAATTGTGCTCCCTGGCCAGGAAAAACGTAAGCTTTCATATAAATTTCGGTTTGATTATATTACTCAATGCAATTTGGATCCGATTAAATGGATAAATTCTTCCCTTGTGGCTACTTTTAAGAATTCTCCGGTAAAAGCTGAAGTTGTAGTCACTGAGTTTTGTTTCTGAATGCCTCGCATCATCATACACAAATGCTGGGCTTCAATAACTACTGCTACACCAAGTGGATTAAGGGTCTCCTGAATACAGTCCCTTATCTGCGTTGTTAGCCTCTCCTGAACCTGTAATCTTCGGGCAAAAGCTTCAACTACCCTGGCAATTTTGCTTAAACCTGTTATGTACTTATCAGGTATATAGGCTACATGAGCTTTACCAAAAAATGGTATCATATGATGCTCACACATAGAATATATCTCAATATCTTTAACAAGCACCATCTGCTGATAATCCTCACGAAACATTGCTGATTTGATTATTTCCTCAGGATTGTGGTTATAACCCTGCATAAGGAATTGGATAGCTTTTGCTACTCTCAAAGGAGTTTTTTCCAGACCTTCCCGTAATGTATCCTCGCCAACTAATTCAATTATACCACGGTAATGAACTGATAATTTTTTGATGTTTTCATCATTCCACTTATCAATTCTTTTGTAACCAAATTCAAGATCTTCGTAATCTCCATTGTTTATAGGATTCATAATGAATTTATTTGTTAATCTCCAAAATATTCCACTGAATTATTTTCTGTTTCCACGATCTTTACCATGTGTAATTCTGCGCCCATTTTATTAATATGTGGTAAAAGAGTTTCCCAAATTGCAACAGCAAGATTTTCTGTTGATGCAACTTTCCCGTTCATGAACTTAACTTCAAGATTCATATTTTTATGGTCGATCTCATTAATAATGTATTTCTTAATGATCTCACTCAGTGATCTAATATTAATAACAAAGCCTAATTCCTCTTTCAAATTGCCTTTTATTGTGACAAAAAGTTCATAATTATGACCATGCCAGTTTGGATTGGAACATTTTCCATATATCTGGTAATTTTTCTCATCCGGCCAATCCGGATTGAACAGACGGTGAGCAGCATTAAACCTTTCTCTCCTGGTAAGGTAGATCATACGTTCTTTTTAACATTATATTTGCAATTATTCATAACAATCCATAGAATAGTTTCACTATTTTAGCGAAGCAGACCTGGATACCTTTTTACAAATAAGTTCAAAAGTATATAAAAGCTTGAAAATTCTTTGTGTTTCAGCAACAAAAATTGAAGTTGCACCTCTGATAAAAAAAATCAAGAAGTTATTGAATCCATTGGATCATAATTGTATATACCAATTTCGTGATCTTGAGATTCAATTTCTAATAACCGGGATAGGAAGCGTTAATACTACATATTTTCTTACCCGGGAATTAACCCGACAAATATTTGACCTGATAATCAATATTGGGATTGCTGGCAGTTTTAACAAGAGTATTGAAATTGGAAGTGTAGTGGAGGTACGGGAAGAAACATTTGCAGATCTGGGAGTATTTGATGAAAAGGGATTTAAAACCTTGTTCGATTCAGGCTTTTTGGAAAAAAATGTTTTTCCATTTATAGATGGTAAGTTGATAAATCAAAAAAATGATTCTTTTACTGATCTTTTTCCAGGATTAAAAAAAGTGTCAGGGGTGACGGTAATCAGTCCTTCAGGAAATTTAGAGAGGGTAAAGATTA
>JAUWMO010000210.1 GCA_030613125.1 Bacteroidota bacterium
TATACTTTATCCTTCCTGTTTTTGTTGAGCTTTCATCCTTCATATTTCAAAAGGTTTATAATATTATCAAAATTCCCTGATTTATTTCATGAAATATTTTCCAAAGATTGAATACTTTTGTAAAGTATTAATAGATTTCTAAATGTTATAAATCCCTGCATAGACTTGCAATAAATATTATTTTATTTGGAATTAAAAAATATTATTTTATTTTACCTTTTTGTTTAAAAGTATAAAGGGGATTATTCTAATTTTAGAAAGTTTTTTCGTTTCGGGTTAACTAGTTGTAATTTAAATATATAAAGGAATTAAGATGGCTAAGAAAAAAAAATTTATCACTTGTGACGGGAATACTGCTGCTTCACATATAGCATATATGTTTAGTGAGGTTGCATGTATTTACCCTATTACACCATCCTCAACTATGGCAGAAAATGTAGATGAGTGGGCTGCCAATGGCAGGAAGAATATTTTTGGAGAGGAAGTTGTAGTATCTGAAATGCAGTCGGAAGGTGGTGCAGCCGGTGCGGTTCATGGTGCACTGCAAGCAGGTGCTCTTTCTTCAACTTATACGGCATCCCAAGGTTTGCTTTTGATGATACCCAATATGTATAAGATAGCGGCAGAACTTTTACCCGCTGTGTTCCATGTAAGTGCCCGTAGTGTGGCTGCGCATGCACTTTCAATTTTCGGAGACCATAGTGATATTTATGCAACCCGTCAAACAGGGTTTGCTTTGTTGGCAAGTGGTAATGTCCAGGAGGTTATAGATCTTGCAGCAGTGTCTCATCTTTCTGCAATAAAAACCAGTTTGCCGTTCCTTCACTTTTTTGATGGATTCAGGACATCCAATGAGGTACAAAAGGTTGAAGATATGGATCAGGACGAACTTGCAAAACTTATTGATTATAAGGCTTTGGAGAAATTCAGAAATAATGCTCTTAATCCTGAGCACCCGGTTACAAGAGGTACTGCTCAAAATCCGGATATCTTCTTCCAGGCCAAGGAGTCAATAAACAGGTTTTACGAACCGGTTCCTGACCAGGTTGAAGCTTATATGCAGGAAATCAAAAAGCTCACAGGAAGGGAATATCATCCTTTTAATTATTATGGAGCACCTGATGCTGAAAATATTGTTATAGCAATGGGATCGGTTACCGATACCATCAGGGAAGTTGTGGATTACTTAAATAAAAAAGGAGAAAAAACCGGATTGATATCAGTTCATCTTTACAGACCCTTTTCAGAAAAATATTTTTTCAACATTTTTCCTGAAACAGTGAAGAAAATTGCTGTGTTAGACCGTACTAAAGAACCGGGTGCGAATGGAGAACCGTTATATATTGAAGTTAGGAATATGTTCTACGGAAAGGAAAATACACCCGAGATAATTGGTGGAAGATATGGCTTAAGCTCAAAAGATACAATACCGGCTCACCTTATTTCGGTTTTTGATAATTTAAAGAAAAAAGAGTCAAAAAATCATTTTACTATAAGTATCATTGATGATGTTACATTTACTTCATTGCCAATACCTGAGGAGGTAGTTGTTGCTCCTGAAGGAAGTTATGAAGCAAAATTCTATGGGATAGGAGGCGATGGAACTGTTGGAGCTAATAAGAATTCGATAAAGATAATCGGTGAGTCAACCGATAAATATTGCCAGGCATATTTTGAATATGACTCAAAGAAATCGAGTGGCAGTACAATTTCACACCTGCGGTTTGGTGATCACCCAATTAAGTCGATTTATTATGTGAACACTCCTGATTTTGTAGCATGTCATGTTCCGGCATACCTTTGGAAATATGATATTCTCAGGGGGATTAAGAAAGGTGGCACCTTCCTGCTTAACAGTATCTGGGATGAGGAAGAAACAAAGGATAAACTTCCTGATTCAATAAAGAAAACCCTTGCAGAAAAAGAGATTAACTTCTATATAATTAATGCAACAAGTATTGCTGAAGAAATAGGGTTGGGTAATCGAACCAATTCTATTATGCAATCAGCTTTCTTTTTAGTTTCAGAGGTAATTCCTTATGATTCATCTGTAAAAGAGATGAAGGAACTGATTAAGAAAACATACGGTATGAAAGGGGAGAAGATTGTTAGTATGAATAACGAAGCAGTTGATAAGGGTGGTGATGTGATTAAAATCAATGTGCCTTCAGAGTGGAAAGACCTGAAACCCGAATCCCGTGAAAAAAGAAAAGATATACCTGATTTTGTCCGTGATGTGGCAGACCGGATCAACCGTCTTGAAGGTGACCAGGTTCCGGTCAGTGCATTTGTAGGCAGGGAAGATGGTTCATTTCCGGCTGGTACCACCGAGTATGAAAAGCGTGGTATAGCTGTTAATGTTCCCGAATGGATACCGGAAAATTGTATCCAGTGTAACCAGTGCGCTTATGTATGTCCTCACGCTGCTATCCGCCCGTTCCTGCTAACAGATGAAGATGTAAGAAATGCTCCTGAAGGAACGGAAACAGTTGAAGGGAAAGGAGGAATTAAAGGATATCACTACAGGATACAAGTAAGTGTACTTGATTGTACAGGTTGCAGCAATTGTGCAGAAATTTGCCCCTCAAAAGAAAAGGCACTTGTTATGAAGCCTCTGGAAACTCAAAACGCCGAAATTGAAAGGTGGAATTATATGCATAAAGAGGTTGGATATAAGGAAAATGTTGTACCAAAGGATAAGACAATTAAAAACAGCCAGTTCGCTAAGCCATTGTTTGAATTTTCCGGTGCTTGTCCGGGTTGTGGTGAGACACCATATATTAAAATGATAACACAACTGTATGGCGACAGAATGATGATAGCCAATGCAACCGGTTGCTCATCAATATACGGTGGTACAGCGCCTTCATCTTCTTATTGTACAAATGATAAAGGATATGGCCCGGCATGGGCAAACTCACTTTTTGAAGACAATGCGGAATATGCCTATGGTATGGCAAAAGGTGTTAGCCATTTACGAAGCCGGATTGCTTTGAAAATGAAGGAGGCATTGAAAAATCATATATCAGATGCTGTAAAAGATGTTTTCAAAGAATGGATTGATAATAAAGATAATGCTGAAGGATCACGTGTTGCTTCAGAGAAAGTGCTTGAAGTTCTTAAGGAAGAAAAGTCTTCCGTTGCAAAAGAAATTCTTGGCCTGAAGCAATACCTGGTTAAAAAATCCGTATGGGCATTTGGAGGTGACGGATGGGCTTATGATATTGGTTACGGGGGACTTGATCATGTTCTGGCATCAGGTGATGATGTCAATATTCTTGTTCTTGATACCGAAGTTTATTCCAATACCGGTGGACAGTCCTCAAAAGCAACTCCAATCGGAGCAGTTGCCAAGTTTGCCGCTTCAGGGAAAAAGATCCGTAAGAAAGATCTTGGTGCAATGGCCATGATTTATGGATATGTGTATGTTGCACAGGTTGCTATGGGTGCAAGCCAGTCGCAATTTTTTAAAGTGCTGAAAGAGGCCGAAGCTTATCCAGGACCTTCATTGATTATTGCCTATTCACCTTGTATTGCACATGGTCTGAAGAAAGGAATGCAACCACAGGCTGAGGCAAAATCAGCAGTTGAAGCTGGCTATTGGCACTTGTATCATTATAATCCAATGCTTGAAGCAGAAGGAAAGAATCCGTTTGTTTTGGATTCAAAAGAGCCTGATTGGGATAAATTCCAGGATTTTCTCAATTTTGAAGTTAGATTTGCCGCCCTGACAAAATCATTCCCCAAAGAGGCAAAAGTATTGTTTAAGGCGTCTAAAGAAAGCGCACAGTGGAGATATAACTATTACAGGCGTATGGCAGATATGAAATATGATAATTAAAAAACTTTACTGTTATTAAAGGGCGGATAATACCGCCTTTTTTTGTGCAGTATTTTTTTATTAAATTTGTAATTTAAAATCGGTATAAATAAATAGTGTGGGTCGAATACTGGCTATTGATTACGGCAGAAAACGAGTGGGATTGGCTGTAACAGATCCTACGCAGGTCATTGCCAATGGTTTGGATACCGTACGTACGCATGATATCATACCTTATCTGCGATCGTTTTTTAAGGATGAGGAAGTTGAAAAAATCGTGATAGGATATCCTGTTCAGATGAATAACAAACCTTCGGAGTCGATACGGTATATCGATCCGTTTATAAAACGGCTTCATAAAGAATTCCCTGAATATCCGATTGAAAAAGTTGATGAACGGTTTACCTCAAACCTGGCTTTACAGGCCATGATCGATGGTGGGGTAAAAAAGAAGGATCGGCGGAATAAAGCCTTAGTCGATAAAGTAAGCGCAGTAATTATTTTGCAATCCTACCTGGAAAAGGCTTCAAACACTTGATAATGAAAAAATAATTACATTACAATGGTTTATCCGATATACATATATGGCCACTCGGTTCTCAGGAAAGTGGCAAAAGAAATTGATCAGGATTATGATAAACTGGATCAAATTATCCAGAACATGTTTGAAACAATGCATTATTCTGAAGGTATTGGTCTGGCTGCCCCTCAGGTCGGAAAGTCTATTCGAATGTTTGTGGTAGATGCTACTCCACTTGAAGATGAGGCGCCGGAGTTAAAAGATTTTAAAAAGGCATTTATAAATCCAAAAATAACAGAACGAACAGGGGATAAATCAGCTTTTAATGAAGGTTGCCTAAGTATTCCTAATATTCGTGAGGAGGTAGTCCGTGAGCCAAAAATCAGAATACAATTTTATGATGAGGTTTTCCAGTATCATGATGAGTATTACGATGGTACACTTTCCAGGATCATTCAGCATGAATACGATCATTTAGAGGGGATCTTGTTTACTGATCTGATCTCGCCCATTCGGAAACGCATATTGCGTGGGAAACTACAGGCTATCTCCAGAGGGAAGTTTGAAGTCAGTTACAGAATTATACTTCCCAATAATAAAATTGTTTTTCATTCCAATACTTAACCCGTATTATACATCATATTTGGTGAACCGGCTGAAAGCCTGCCTGTCGTCGTCATGTTGCTTAATGCTAGTACTTCATCTATGGCTTTGCATAAATATTGAATATATTATCTGACTTCATCAGAATATCAATATATTGTGCTCTATTGTAAGCATATGGGTCCTTGATGTTTTTACTTGAGAGATTTCCCCTGAATTCATCTAAATTTTTATACCCTTTCCCCTCCATCCATTTCTCAATATCTGATAGCATTACCTTGATATGTTCCGGTTTGTTCTTGTACAGTGTGGAAACTATCTGGACACAATCAGCACCGGCAAGGATCATTTTAATTACATCTTTGCCATCAAGTACCCCTCTTGAACTACAAATAGAACTACCTATATTTTTATAGAGTAAACCGGCAAACCTTAATGCCAATCTGTTGTCTTCATGACTGCTAAGGTTGTAAGGGAAAAACATCTCTTCTTTTTCGATATCGATATCAGGCTGGAAGAGCCGGTTAAAAAGTACAAAACCTTTAACTCCTTCCTTGTCCATTGAAGATATAGTCTTAAGAGGATTTGTATAATAAGGGCTTAATTTAACGCTAACAGGTATCTTTGTTTTCTGAAGGACTTTCTTCAGCACTTTTATTTGTTCATCAACAATTTCAGATTCATTTTTAGCAAAGTCTTTAGGAACAGCATAAAAATTTAATTCCAGTGCATCTACTCCCAGGGATTCCAACTGTTGGGCATATTCTACCCACGTGCCTTCAAATACGGCATTTAAACTTGCAATCACAGGAATATTCACTGAATTTTTCAGATTGCTTAGTTTCATCAGGTATTCTTCAGGCCCTGCATGTTGCAGATCAGGAAATAAAGAGCTGATTTCAGCGTGGAAATTATTATAAAGGTTCAGTTCTTCTTCCATTTCAAAACTCTCAAGCTGGATTTGCTCTTCAAATAATGATTTATACACAATTGCAGCAGCTCCAGCTTCTTCCATTCTTTTTACAATATCCAGATCGTTCATAAGATTACAGGCTCCAACAATGATCGGATTTTTTAGATCAATTCCAAGATATCTGGTTTTTAAGTCTGTCATTTCAGTCTGTTTTAATAAGGTGAATTGTTTGTACATTCGGGTTAAAATTAGCTATCAAAAGGGTGTTTTCCAAATTTATTTTTATCGGGAGTGGATTGAAAAGAACATAGCTTCGCAAATTTAC
>JAUWMO010000161.1 GCA_030613125.1 Bacteroidota bacterium
GGGTATAGGAGTGTGTAAAATAGTGGTGCAAGATGAATGACTTTCAGTACACGAATTTATGCTGCACCGCAAGGTCGGGAAGTTAATAGCGCCACATTTTATTTTAATAAATCAGTTGTCATAAATAATACTATTAGGCATATGAGCAAATTAAATACTAAAATTTTTCATAGTAATAAAATCACTGATAGCTATCGGGGCGATCTCATGAGCGAAGCGAGTAATTTAACAATTCAGTATCAAATAGTACAGAAGTTACAAAAATGACAAGTTCAAACAAGGATACCGATCTTCACAAAGTCGAGTTAAGGAGTGAAGAGGTACAGGAAATAATGGGCCACGCTCCGCGATGGGTCACTCGCTGGGGAATAACTCTTATTTTGGTAATTATTGTTGGTTTACTTACAGGAACCTGGTTTTTCAAATATCCTGATGTAATTTCTTCCTCAATAATTATTACTACAGAAAACCCACCTGCTTCTATTGTTGCTAAATCGAGTGGAAAAATACAAGACCTCTTTGTTGCTGATGAACAATTAGTTACAATGAATCAGCCCTTAGCTGTAATTGAGAATCCTGCCAGGTATCAGGATATAAAACAAATAAAAATCAGCCTGAATGAATTCAGAGTATTTATTTCAAATTTTGATACACTCGGGTTTACAGAATTCAGAAATGATTATGTCCTTGGAATGGTACAATCCTCATTTTCATCATTTCTGAAAAATTATCTGGAATATCAATCATTTATCAGGATTGATTATCATTCAAATAAAATTCTTTTTATAAGAAAAGAGTTACAAAAATACAGAGTATACTACAATCGATTGTATCGTCAGCAAAACCTTTTGAATGATGAGCTAAAATTAGCTGAAAATCAGCTAAAACGAGATTCTATCTTATTTCAGGAAAAGGTAATTCCACAGGCTGATTTAGATAAGTCCACTGCCATATTATTGCAAAAAAAGCACGAATTTGAACAGGCCCATATCAATTTAGCCAAAGTTGATATTCAAATTTCTGAACTGGAACAGGATATATTGGAGTATGAGATGGAATTTACTGACCGGAAGAAAAAATATGAACTCCGGTTAATTGAATCTTTTACTAATCTCTCTTCACAAATTGCATCCTGGGAGCAGAAATACCTTTTAAGAGCTCCCTCCCAGGGACATGTAAGCTTTACTAAGTTCTGGACAAAAGATCAAAATGTTTCTGTTGGTGAAAAGGTTATAACTATCGTGCCTGAAAATTCCGGAAGCATTATCGGTAAGATGAATCTTTCAATCCGGAGGTCAGGAAAGGTGAAAACCGGTCAACGTGTAAATATTAAAGTTGATAATTATCCTTATATGGAATATGGTATGCTAAAGGGCTTTATTAAAAATATATCTTTGGTTCCTTCCGATGAATATTATGTTGCAGAAGTGCAATTACCTGACAGTCTGACCACATATTACAATATTAATCTTGAGTTCAATCAGGAAATGCAGGGTATTGGTGAGATCATCACTGAAGAACGAAGACTCCTTTCACGAATCATTGAGCCTGTTCGATATATAGTTGAGAGGAATTTTAAACAATAGACAAATAAAATAATAACTTATCTTCGAAAGATTTTTTTATCAAAGGAAAAGCCTTCTTTAAGTGAAACAATTGACTGTTCAGGAAATTCTGGATGGAATCCGGATGAAGAATAACAATATATTACGGATAATATATAAAGAGAACTATCCCGTAATCAGGAGGTTCATTCTAGGGAACAGCGGAAATCGCCGTGATGCTGAAGATATCTTCCAGGAGGCATTTGTTATAATATACAGAAGATTGAGCAATGAAGGCTTTTACCTTGATTGTAGTTTCAATACCTACATCTTTTCTATTTGCAAAATCTTATGGTACAAAGAGCTAAGGAACAGAAATTGGGTTTACTCAGGTAATCTGGAGGAAGAAATTGCAACCAATACAGATGATGTTCCCTTATTTATGAAAGATGATTTTGAAAAATCCAAACTCATTCAAAAACATCTGACACATATGAATAGTGAATGTCGTCAGTTACTAATGCTTTTTTATAGTAACGTTCCACTGAAAGAGATAACTTATATCCTGGGATTCGGTAGTGAAAAGTATACCAGGAAAAGAAAATTCACCTGCAAGAAAAAATTAATTGAACTTATTAAAAATGATCCCATGTATAAAGAAATCATGAATTCAGACTGATTTACGCAAATTTCTTATTTTAAGAACAAAAATAATCAGAAGTAAGATAAAAAATCCGGACAGAATTTTTTTTGGCCAAAGACCGGAATAAACAGGTGAATTATCGCCAAGAATAATATAGGGTGACCAAAAATACGGATGTGATTTTAACAAAGTTGCCTTGTCAAGAAAATCCAGTTTTGCAAGTCTTAAAGCCTTATTCTTAGAATATCCCCGTTTCAGGTAGAAGTAGAACCTGCTCATTATTTCAGAACCTGAATTATCCTCCACTTCCCAAAGTGTCATTACTACACTCGGGCAACCTGCATACATGAAACCCCGGGCAATGCTCATTATTCCTTCACCTTTCTGTAACTTACCGTAACCGCTATTACAGGAACTTAAAACAGCTAATTGTGCCTTTAGTTTAAGGTTATAGATCTCGAGTACATTTAAGAAACCATCATTAATACTATCCCGGGGAGATAATGTAAATGCAAGTTTTGAATACATCGGATCCTCATCGTCAATTAATGTATGCATTGCCAGATGCAGAATATCAAAACCGGGTGCCAGGGCTTTGAATTCTGATTCTGTTGCCTCTTCATCAATTAATATTTTCGCGTTGGTTATTTTTTTAATTGATATTACCTCTTCAGTTGAAAAAGGTAAGGGATATAGATCTTCCACATACTGTTGTCTGGTATGATGTGATTTTATTACTGCTTCAACATTGTTTTCATATTTTGGTGCAAAGGCCAGAAGTTTCGTACCTGAAGACCTTTCTCTCCTGAAATTATCCATCAAAAGTGTGGCAGAATAGGAATATGTTACAGGGTGATTCTTTATAAGATATGACAGGGACTGGTAGTTTGTACCCTGAGAATCAGGTAAGCAGGTGAGCAGGATTTCAAAAGGCAGATAGGCCAATACCTCGTCAGGAATGATAACCAGACTCTTTTTCTTTATGTGTTCTTCAAATGGTTTTACCAAATGTTGATATAAATTATATGAAGAACTTATGAAACCGGCATATTCCCGGTCCACATCTTTTGAAAAATCACTCTTCATGAGGCTTCCTTTTAAAAAATCAATATTCATCCAGAACATACTGTTTATGCTTTCCCTGTTTACTAAGAATTTATCACGGGTAATAATAAAAGATATCAGTGAAGTATCAGAAATGCTGTATTCAACGAGTGCTTCATTTCTACGAAGGGAAAGAGCCAACTGGGCAGGATTGGTAATCTTCGTGTCAAACTTCAGGGCATAATATTCAGGAAAACCCTGCTCAAAGATCGAGATAATTGAATCGTACCTGTTAGTAAGTTTAAATACATAATCCTGGTATAATATGATTCTGGCAGGATCAGGATTTTCAAGTTTCTTTTCTTCAAACAGATACTCCTTATAAATACTGAGATCTTTTTTAATATCATTTTCTTCCCGGAGCATTTTTTCCGGTATTCCCCCGAATTCCCTGGCTTCTGAACCTCTCAGGGAAGAAAGTAATATTGCCGATTTGCTCTTTTCTGTATATTCGTAAGCTTTTTCCTTAAAAAGCTCATTATTAGTTTTTTCAAACAGACTCAAGGCTGTGTGGATAGTTTCAAGATAAGTCTCTTTTTCATTCTGTGCCAGGTACAATTTGCTCTCTTCTGTTATATATTCCAGTCTCACTTTTTCAATAACATTGACTGCTATCCCGAGTGTGGAAAAGGCCTGTTCAAGTAACATAATATCATTACCGGTTTGTTTATACTTATCAAGAAATAAATCAGCTTTGGTTTTCAAACTGCTTAATAATCTCAGGTTTGAAAAAGCTTTGTTTATTGAAGGGTTTGCACTGATATCTTCATCATAAAAATCCTCCACAACTGCGATTAATGATTTTTGAATATACAATAAAGCTGAATCAGGCATGTTTTGCCTTTTATATATATCAGCTATATTGTATAAACACCGCGAAGTGTTCGGATGCTTTTTACCATAATGGTTAACATACAAATCAAGTGCTTCATGGCAGAGCTTAAGTCCCTTTTTATATTGTTTGTTTTCTATGTAAAATAACCCGAAGTTGAGATATGCAGTGGCAAGAGTTAAATGACTATGACCATAAAACTGAATTATGTTTTCCACAGCTCTTTCAAAATAGTTTTCTGCCAGGTCACAGTTCCCAAGATTTTTGTATGTATTTGCTATTTTAATATAAGTAAGGCCCAGTTTTGCAGGTGAACTGTATTTTAATAAATCCACATTTTTATAAAACCATTCAATGGCTAAATTTGAATCACCGGCTTTATAATAAACCAATCCCAGGTTATTATAGGCACGCGACAGATCATTTGGGTATCTGCCGGGATAATTACCTAATAATTGAATTGCTTTAAAATAAAAGTTTTCGGCCTGTGAATATTCACCGGTATTAAAGTATATTATCCCCAAATTGTTGTATAGACTTCCCAAATTAGGATAATTCTCCCCAAACTCCCGAACATATATATTTCTGGCTAAATCCAGGTATTCTTTAGCTGTTTCGTACAGGGCAAGTTTAATTAAGAATGCACCCATAGTAGCATAGGTCCCGGCCAGTCTGTTATCGGATGGATCAAGAATTCTTTTTCTGATCTCTAAGGTTTTATTAAAGTATTTTTCTGCACGGGTAAGATCACCGATAATATCATAAATGTATCCCAAATTGTTATATGCATACGAAAGGGAGTAATCGTAGGTATTTTTTTCTTCACGGATTTTAACCGATTCAAGATAACAAGTTGCAGCCTTCTTAAGGTCATTGTGAATAATGTGGGAATAGCCTTTCCTGTTTAAATAGTTGGAATAGAGTGTGTCGGCCAGGTTGATATTATGTTTAATAAATGCTTCTTCAGCATTGTCTAAAAGTACTGTAGCTTCACGAATAAGATTTAGGCTTAACAAGACTCTTGCCCTGTTAATAAGGCAGGAGGTATAAAAATAGTATTCTTCCTCTCTATCATAGATCTCCTGAGCCTGTTTATACAGCTCACCGGAAGCTTCATATTCAGCATTGTTCAGTAATGAGTCAGCCAGGTAGTACAGGCTGTCTGCATGGTGCAAACCGGAAGAAAATATTTCTTTAGAATAAGAATCATAACATGAACAAGACAATAAAATAATCCAAAAAACAATAATATACCATCCTTCTCTTTTCACTTCCCTATTCAGATTTTTTATAATTATAAGGATAACAGTTAAAAGTTAAAAGTTAACCGTTAACTGTTATAAGTTGTCAGTACATAACGGTTAACAGGTAACAAGAATATAGATTTCCTGGTTTAAACCAATCTATGCTTCTGGTATACAAACTTAAGCTTTTTATTATCACTTCCTCAATCAATAATCCCTGAATTCCTCAGGAAAAGTAACAAATAGTCCAAATACAAAAAAACTAATGATAATGTGTATTCTGCTGATTATCAGTTATTATTATTTAGAATAAAAATATATAACAATTTTGTTGAAAAAAAGTCGCAAAATGAGGGTAACCTTTTATGCTTTTTTGGAATTAAGGTATGGATTTAAGTCTGTTTTAACACTAATTACAAAAAGCATAGAAACAGAAAGAAATGAATATCACTTAAATAAACCAATTTAATCATTTAACCAAAACTTTTTAACGATGAGAACAAAAGAATCAGAAACAACTATGAAAAATGAAACTTTCGAAAAATTCATTGAGTATGCACTCAACACTGAAGAATTATTTGTAATACGGGGTGGTGACGGAGAAACGGATGATAATCCTGAAATAATTATACATCCTGAAGTTTAAGCAATTTGCAAAAAAGTAATTTAGATTATTGATATATTCAGAACTTCTGACCCTATTATTGAAAATCAATAGTATAGGAGTTTTTAAAGTAAATACCTTTATCCTGAGTCAGGAGTTCTGATATATAAGCCTTTTGAAGGAAAGAAATAATAACAGACAATTTCTGTTATTGGAGTTTAGGATGAAACTTTATTGAAGGCTGCTCAGGCAGTTTTGAAATAAATGTTATGTGTAGAGGTATATAATTAGCCGATCAGCCGTATCCTGGATATGAAACATTATTGTTGTCCAGGAAAATGGCTGTGCAGGATAAGTATATAGAATTATATCCGGATGAACTAATGTTTATGGCTTCATCCGGTATCAGGATAGTTATGTAGTTTAATCACACAAAAAAATAAAATCATGGATTCAACAAGAAAGTACACAAAAATCATCGACAGGTACCTTGACGGGGAAATGGATGGTGAGGAGTTAACATCTTTCGAGAATGAACTGGATTTAAATCCGGAACTTAGGAAAGAGCTTAAACTCCACAGGGAAATAAAAATTGCTCTCGGTGAAAAGGAAATAATAGACCTCCGGGGACAATTAAAGGGAATACACCGCTCAATTTTTGAGCCTAAAAAAGAGATGTCTTTTTCCAAACGGATGGTTACCAGTAGCATAACACATGTTGCGGCTGCCTCAATTGTTATTCTTTTATCAATTGCCATATTTTCAAATTTATTTACAGGAAACATATCTGTTAATGACAGATTATTTGATAAATACTATGAAAGGTATGAGCCTCTGAATGTCAGATCGGGTTCTTATGAAATTAATGAAATGTACCGCAAGGCATTGGTAGCATATCATAATGAGAATTTTGAAAATGCACTTATCTTATTCGAAGATGTTCTGAATTATGACCAGACCCGGATGGAGGCCAACATTATGAGTGGTGTTTCAAATATGGAACTGAGTGAATATAAAAAAGCAAGCAGCTCATTCAGGAAAGTATTGGATCATAAAAATAACTTGTTTATTGAAGATGCACAGTGGTATCTGGGTTTCTGCTATTTGAAAACAGAAAATACAAACAAAGCTATTGATCAGTTTACAAAAATTGCAACCAGCACATCATCAAGAAAAGAGAAAGCCAGAAAAATATTAAGAAAAATCAATTAACCGGTAATTAACGATCGTTGTTTAAAACGGTTTGTAATTTATTATAACACAAAGGTTGATAATATGCATAGTAAATCGTCAAAGACAGAACTGGAACGGAAGATTTTGCATCTGGAGAATGCCTTACAGAGGAAGGAGGATGAACTGGAAAGAATTATTTCAGTTTTTCTAAAGCACGTACCTCATGAGATAAGGACTCCATTGAATGCAATTGTTGGTTTTTCAAATTTGCTTGTGCAAAATAAACTTACCAGGGACGAGGAAGAACAGTATCTGAAATTTTTAAGCAACAGTAGCGATGAACTTCTACGCCTGATTGAAAATTTAATTGACCTGTCCATGCTCA
>JAUWMO010000196.1 GCA_030613125.1 Bacteroidota bacterium
AAAAATATGGTAATTATGATGCGGTTTATGGGGCTTATATGGATCTGCAAAGAATGATAAGGGCTGATGGTTACAAGCTTATTGTTTATCCGGAAGCTGGTATTACACTGTTATTCGATATGGATAAAGATCCGCTTGAGATGAATGATCTGAGTGGGGATAAAAATTATCAGGAAATAAAAACTGAACTATTTAAAAAATTGTTAGACCTGCAGTTGGAAATGACTGATTCATTGGACTTAAAAAAAATATTTCCTGATCTGTCCGGAACTTTAAATCAATAAACCAGGATAAGTAATGAAAAATTGTTTGCTTTCAGTCACCTTATTAATCCTATCATTAATAATTGCTTCATGCACTGGTAATAATCAAATTTCTCCTGACACATCCGGGCATGATCTGTATTTCAATGAACTGGCTAAAAGCTGGGATGAAGGCATCCCTCTTGGGAATGGAATGCTCGGAGCCCTGGTCTGGAAAAAGGGAGATAATCTGAGGATTTCCCTGGACCGGGCAGATCTCTGGGACCTCCGCCCCACGAAGAATATGTTTGATCCTGAATTCACTTATAAATGGATTTACGAGCAATGGGAAAATGACACCTATATTGAAGCTCAAAAAAAGGGAGACCACCCGTATGATCAGAGTGCAGGTCCATCAAAGATCCCGGCTGCAGCTATCGAAATCCCCATTATGAATTGGGGGCCTGTAAAGTCTGTTAGATTATTGACGCATCATGGGATCTGCAGGATAATATGGAAAAGTGGGATCTCAATGGATTTGTTTGTGAATGCAAATGGACAAAACGGATGGATAAAAATATCGGGTACGGAAGATAATGTCGGTTTTCAGTTAATTCCTCCCCCGTATTTTGTTGAAAAAGAAAGTGGTATTGATAACCCCGTATCAGGGCAGGATTTGAGAAGATTAGGGTATGGCGCTGGTTTATTGACACATACTGATTTTAGCTGGGATTATGAACAGGAAGGATGGGAAGGGTTCAAGTATCAGGTTCATCTGAAATGGACTTTAAAGGGGGAAGAAATTACCAGCTGCTGGAGCATATCATCTCACAAAAACGACCCCGGCAACTCTCCTCCTGCCCGGGAATTAGTTGAAAGATCCTGGACAGATGGATACAAATCAAACCTTATTAATCACCTTGAGTGGTGGGAAAATTTCTGGAACCTTTCAAATATTTCCTTACCTGATTCCATTCTGGAAAAACAATGGTACCTGGAGCAATACAAATTTGGTTCAGCAGCCAGGAAAGGGGCCCCTCCTATTAGCCTGCAGGCAGTCTGGACCGCCGATAATGGCAGATTACCACCCTGGAAAGGCGATTTTCATCACGACCTGAACACCCAGCTTAGTTACTGGCCTGCTTACAGCGGCAACCACCTCGACCTGGAAGAGGGATTTTTAGATTGGCTCTGGTCGGTAAGAGAAACAGGGGAAAAATACACTAAATGGTATTACCAGGCAGGTGGATTGAATATTCCGGGAGTTACCACATTAACCGGAGAACCTATGGGTGGGTGGATCCAGTATTCAATGGGGCCAACAGTTTCGGCCTGGCTTGGTCATCACTTCTATTTGCATTGGAAATATAGCTTAGATGAAAATTTCTTAAAAGACAGAGCTTATCCCTGGATCAGGGATGTGGCTCTTTTCCTGGATGCTATTTCTGTTAAAAATGAAGCAGGGAAACGGAAACTCCCCTTAAGTTCCAGCCCTGAGATTTTTAATAACTCCCGACAGGCATGGTTTGAACAAACAACCAACTACGATCTGGCACTAATCCTGTTCACCTACAAAGCAGCAATCGATCTGGCTGAGAAGCTTCAGTTAACTGAGGATGCGAAGAAATGGCAATCAATTCTCGAAGAGTGGCCTGATCTGGATATAGATCCGAATACCGGACTTACCTTTGCCCCTGGTTTTCCCTATGAAGAATCTCACCGTCATTTTTCCCATCTGATGGCTTTCCATCCGTTGGGACTCATTGACTGGTCAAACGGACAATCTGATCAGAAGATCATCTTGAATACCCTGCGAAATCTTGAAAAGCAGGGATATGACTGGTGGACAGGCTATTCTTTCAGTTGGTTAGGAAACCTCTATGCCCGTGCCATGAATGGCGACAAGGCTGCAGAAGCACTAAAAACCTTTGCAACCAGTTTCTGTCTGCCTAACTCGTTCCATGTAAACGGAGACCAGACAGGAACCGGAATATCAAAATTTACTTACAGGCCATTCACCCTTGAAGGCAACTTTGCATTTGCAGCAGCTATCCAGGAAATGTTAATTCAGAGCCATGCTGGGGTTGTAAGAGTCTTTCCTGCCATTCCTGATTCATGGAAAGATGTTTCTTTTGATCAGTTAAGAACAGAAGGGGCCTTCCTGATATCGGCAATAAGGAGAGAAGGTGTAACAGAAAAGATTTCAATCAGGTCTGAAAAGGGAGGCTCTTTCAGGATCGGGTATCCGTTTCAGAAAAGAAGTTCTGAAGTTAAAGGAATTGATGAAGCGAATGTTTTTTTTAAGGAAAATTATATTTTAATCGAAACCCAACCCGGAGATATCATCCAATTAACAGCATCTGAAAATGAGTCTGATTGATAAATACTTCCATTTGTTGAAGATACTGAAACGCATAAAAATGATGTAGAATACTATAAACCTGCCCCAGGCATTCTTGAAGAACTCAAGAAAAAATTAAGAAAGTTCAATAAATAATTAATATCTGGTATTTTAGAAAGCAGGAAACTTTAATTATTCAACTATGAAAAGGAGTGAAATAAACACCATTATTAAGGAAGCCAGGGATTTTTTTACCATGCAGAAATTTTTTTTACCGGAATGGAGCTCTTGGGGACTTAGCAAATGGAAAGGCTCATATGAAAAATGTTCGGAGATTATTGATAATAAACTGGGATGGGACATCACCGATTTTGGAGGAGAAGATTTTGCCCGCCGGGGCCTTATTCTGTTTACTATCAGAAATGGCAACTGGGAAAAGAAGGATAAAATGTACTGTGAGAAGATTATGATTGCCGGGGAAAATCAGGAGACCCCTTTGCATTTCCATTGGAATAAAACCGAAGATATTATCAATCGCGGGGGGGGAAACCTTATTATTGAACTTTTCCAGGCCACGGATTATGCCGGGCTTTCAGATAAGCCGGTGGAAGTAAAAATCGATGGGGTGAAGTATATTGTCAAGGCAGGTGAGCCGTTGATCCTATATGCTGGACAGAGTATTTGTCTTACTCCTGGAATTTATCATCGTTTTTACGGTCAGGAAGGAAAGGGAAACGTTTTGATCGGCGAAGTCAGTTCGGTCAATGATGATGAACACGATAACCGTTTTTACAGTGAAGTTGGTCGTTTCCCGACTATTGAAGAAGATTGTCCACCCACTCATCTCCTGGTGTCCGATTATGAAAAATATATTTAGCAACCAGATAAATGACAAACTACTAACTAACCGGTAAATATTGGTTTTTATGAAAAAAAAACTTACTGTATCGGGGGTTGGCTGCTGTCTCATCGATAGGCTTTACAGCAATATTCCTTTTGACGGAAAACGTTTTCATCCCTATCGGTCGGTGCAACGAGGCGACGGGGGATTAACTTCCGGGCACCTGGTGTTTAAGGAAGAATTTGAAGCGTTTGCAGGAAAAAAGTTTTCTCTTGCCCTCGAAGAGATTACCGAAGGCAGGCCACCCGATAAGATTAATATTGGCGGACCTTGTATTGTAGCATTGATTCACGCTGCCCAAATGCTTGAAACGGAAGGTGTCACTATTCGCTTTTATGGCATTGGTGGCAATGATGAGGAAGGAAAATATTTGCTGTCAGCATTAAAGAATACACCTGTAAACATTGACAATTACCAGTTGTCGAATAATGATACTCCTTATACAGTGGTGTTATCTGATCCGTCATATGATAAGGGGCATGGCGAACGGGCTTTTATCAACTCAATCGGTGCTGCATGGAACTTTTCTACAAAGAACCTTAACGAAGATTTTTTTACCTCCGATTTGGTGGTTTTTGGTGGTACGGCACTTGTTCCTAAAATCCACGACAACCTAACTGAATTGCTTCGAAAAGCTAAAGCCAACAACTGTATAACTGTGGTGAACACGGTTTTTGACTTTCGAAATGAAAAAGCAAACCCGCATAAAAAATGGCCGTTAGGTAGCAGCGATGAAAGCTATAGCTATATTGATCTGTTGTTGGTTGACCGGGAAGAGTCGTTTCGGCTGAGCGGAAAACCAAATATCGGTGAGGCGGTGAACTTTTTCCGTGAAAATAAAGTTGGCGCATTGATCATTACAAATGGTTCAAATCCTATCAGAGCATTTTCCAGTGGTCGTTTTTTACGTATTTTGGATGAATGTGAATTGCCGGTTTCAAAGGCAGTATCCGATCAGTTGAAAAAAGGTCATTCTGGTGATACAACTGGTTGCGGCGATAACTTTGCAGGCGGGGTTATTGCATCTTTGGTGTTGCAGCTTCAGGCCGGAAATAATCAACCCGATTTGAAGGAAGCCTGTATTTGGGGAATTGTCTCCGGTGGTTTTTCCTGTTTTTACATGGGAGGGACGTATTTCGAAGCATTTCCTGGTGAAAAACGAAACAAGATTAAACCTTATTATGAGCAGTATCAGAATCAATAAAAAATTTAACCATGTTATCTGCTTTTTACTAATTTTATTGAACCTGGTAGATCAACCCTGAAAAGCATAGATCTCCAGACCATAGTAAAAAGCTACCCTCTAAGAAGGTGGATTTCTAATTCAAATTAAATACAATGAAAACATCCTCTTTTTTTATATACCTCACAGTTCTACTGATTTTTCTACTTTCTGTTTCAGGATGCAATACAGGAAATCAATATAATATTATCCCACTTGAAGGCACCTGGAATTTCAGGATCGATTCCCTTGTTTTGGGGATAGAAGAGAAATGGTATAATAAAACATTTTCTGATACAATCCATCTTCCCGGTACTACTGATGAGGCAGGCTATGGAAAAAAAACTACAGGCTCTGCTTACGGTAATCTTACCAGAGAATACGAATATATTGGTCCTGCCTGGTACCGGAGATCAATTCAAATTCCAGCTTCATGGGCAGGAAAGAATGTGTGGCTTTTACTTGAAAGGGTACTCTGGGAATCGCTAGTATATATTGATGGAATTGAAATCAGTGTTCTGGATGCTTTAGGAACACCTCATCTTCATGATCTGGGCAATTTGGAACCGGGTAACCATGTGCTGACCATACGTATCAACAATGATATGATACATAATACCGGAGATAAAGGTCATGCCTATACTGACTTCACCCAAAGTATCTGGAATGGGATTGTTGGAAGAATAGAACTACAGGCAAAAGATCCGGTTCATATTTATAATATCAAAACATTTCCAAAACTATCTGAGGATAAACTGAATATAGAAATGCAAATAAAGGCAACTGAATTAATTGAGAAAAAATTTAATGTGGTATTTCATATTATCGAGATCAATTCCGGAAAGAAAGTAATAAGTTCGGAAGAAAAAATTACTATTTCCGATAGCAAGGAACTACTCAGCATTTCTATCCCTGCAGAAAACAAACTAAAACCCTGGGATGAATTTAATCCAACTGTTTACAAACTTATTTGCAGACTCATACAGAATAACAAAATTATCGATCAATATGATCTGGAATTCGGGTTTAGGGAAGTTTCACATGACGGAACAAGGATTCTTATAAATAACAAACCTGTATTCCTGCGAGGCAACCTCGATTGTGTACATTTTCCTCTCACCGGTTACCCTTCCTGTAATGTTGAAGACTGGGAAAGGATATTTAAGATTTACAAAGATTATGGTCTGAATCATGTTCGTTTTCATTCATGGTGTCCCCCTGAAGCAGCTTTCCAGGCGGCTGACCGCTTAGGAATATATATTCAGGCAGAAGTAATCTGGATAGACGGGTGGATGAGTGAAGATATGACAGCTAAAGGAAGGCCCGAAATGAATCCCAAAGGGCATCCTGCAGGACTTGGCTTTAATGCTTCAAGAGACAAATTTGTTGTTGCCGAGATTAATCGAATGATTGATACTTATGGCAATCATCCATCATTTATAATGTTTTGCATCGGTAACGAACTCGGTAATTCAAATTTTGAAGTCATGCAAAACTGGATTTCCAGAGTAAAAGAAAAAGATCCCCGCAGGTTATATGCAGCATCCACTGCACGAACAATTACGAAGTCAGATGATTATTCAGTCACTCACCATATTCCTGGTGTTGGCCGGACCAGAGGTTTGAATGGTCCTCAAACTGACTGGGATTTTGAAGAAACCTACAGCCAGATGAATATCCCCATCATTGCCCATGAAATTGGTCAATGGCCCGTATATCCGCTTTGGTCTGAAATTGATAAATACACCGGAGTTTTAAAAGCCAGAAATCTTGAAGAGCTAAAAAAATTGGCTGATCGAAATGGTATCTCTGGGCAGGACAAAGATCTTCATGCTGCCTCAGGGGCATTGAACCAGATTATGTATAAATATGAGATTGAATCATT
>JAUWMO010000317.1 GCA_030613125.1 Bacteroidota bacterium
AATATCAGATAGGTTTTTAAATATTTACTTGGAAGTTATTAAGAAGGGCAGTAATGAGTTAAGGATACATTAGTCTGTTTTTTATTATTAGTTACACATCAGTAAAAGAGTAAGAACATTGAATCATGCAAATTGCTGTAATATGACTACTGAGTAAAAATTCAATTTAATATCTCTTCAAATAATTCCTCATATTTCTTAACCATTTGCTGGACGGTAAAATGTCTTTCAACTTTCCAGCGGTTATACTCTCCCATTTCACGCCTAAGTTCCGGTGAATCTGACAGAAGATTGATTTTATCCGCAAAGTCTTCCACATCTCCAATAGGGCTGAGAAAACCGCCCTTACCGTTGTCTATCTGTTCCGGTATGGAACTGCAATTACTTGCGACTACAGGGAGACCACTGGCCATGGCTTCAAGTACAGACAAGCTGAAGCCCTCACGTACAGTCGGCATCAATAAAATATCCATTTCTCTGTAACGCTTCGGCATTTCATCAAATGAAACCGGTCCGATTGATTTCAGGCGTGGATCTGGTGGCAATATGCTACGAGTACGCAAACCTTGAGTATAATAGATACAGATATTTTCTTTTAGATGTTTTGCAATGGAAAGGAGCCATTGAGAGCCTTTTCGGAGGGAGAGATTTCCAGAATAAAAAACACGAACTTCTTTTCGATTTGGGGCAAAAGATTGTTTTGGAGTAAAACAATTTACATCTACACTATTGTAAATAATTTTAAGGGGGCAAGTAATACCAAGATCCTGCTGGATAAGGCGGGCGGTAAACTGGCTTACAGCAGTCACTACATTGGCTTTTTTTAATGCGAGTCGTGTCCATACACGTAAACCAGTAGAATAATGTATCTTTTGAGCCCATGAGCTATATGATCGCATCCATGGGTCAAGGATATAGTTTTGGAATGTGATTACCAAAGGTGTAGATTTTTGATTAAAAAAAGTCGCATAATCAGGAGTAGTGTGGATAAGATCAGCATTTTTTGTGGAAGCAACCATAGGCAAGACGAATGGCATCAAAGTCCAATAAGGATGGTAGCTCTTTATATGATATTCAGGCATATACTGCTCCAGGTACCGGTTGGCAATATATGCACCGCTGCCCCAACTCATAGGGCATATGATTTGTCGATTTGACATTGCTTTATTCCTTCATATATGAATACCAAGCTAAGCCGTAGACCAAAAATGGGTCAGTAAAGGTAGTTTAGACAGGAATGAAAACAATAGCAATTACTCAAGGCGATAATGAGGAGCAGGTATGGGTTTCCTGTTAGCTTGCGCGGATTCAAGCCACGCTGCCTTTGCATTCAACACTTCAAAGAGTGCTTCTTCAGGAAAGGCAAAAATATCCTGTATATCTTGTAAATCCTGTCTGGTTTATGGTCTTTTATGCCAGTTCCACGCTGTTCGGATGATATCCTCAAGACTGGTGTATTCTGGTTTCCAGCCAAGTTCATTAATTGCTTTTTCATTGGATGCAACCAGTACCGGGGGATCTCCAGGTCTGCGGCTTGTGACTTTAAGGGGTATTTCTTTTCCGGTAATTTCGGATGCTGTTTCAATCACCTCCAAAACAGAATGCCCCAGACCTGTTCCAAGATTAAAAAAGCTGCTTGAACCTTCATTCATTAATCTTTCAAGTGCCAGAACATGGGCGCTTGCCAAATCTGAAACGTGAATATAATCACGGATACACGATCCGTCCTTTGTATCATAATCAGTACCGAACACTTGAGCTTCGCTTTTACCTGCTGCGACATCCAGGACAAGGGGGATCAGATGTGTTTCCGGGTCATGATTTTCTCCGGTTTCACCATCAGGGTCTGCTCCTGCAGCATTGAAATACCTTAAACTAACGAATTTCAGGCCATAAGCGCGGTTGTAATCTTCAAGGATATCTTCTATCATTTTCTTCGATCTTCCGTATGGATTAATGGGAGATCGGGGGTGGTCTTCATCTATAGGGATTCTATTCGGATTTCCGTATGTGGCGCATGTTGATGAGAAGATAAAATATTTGATATTATTCTTTAGTAAATGATGAAGTAAATTAATCGTATTTTGCAGATTGTTTAAGTAGTATTTTTGGGGATCAGTAATCGACTCCCCAACATAAGCATAAGCGGCAAAATGGATAACAGCATCGATTTTATATTTTTCAAAAAAAGTCTCGAGGTCTTTTAAATTGCCTATATCACCCTTATAAAAATTACCCCATTTAACATTTTCCCGATGACCATAAACCAGGTTATCAAATGTAATAGGGTTGTATCCCTTATTATGCAATTCCTTGCAGCAATGGGACCCGATATATCCGGCACCGCCAGTAACAAGAACATTAACCATTGATATTTCCGAAAGATGACCTCATTAAGTGATATTATTTGGAAAAGTCAGCTTATTATAAGCCTATTCGCTTCCATAAAGTTCATAAGATTTACGTTTTAAAAAACTCAAACCACTTTTCATTGCTGCATAATACTTAGTAAATCCGACGAACAGGATAAACCGGCGTTGTAATGGTAAGCCATGGTCCAAGAAAAAGACTGAAAAATATTTTAAAATTGCATTGAACAAATTTGTTGGCGGTTTTTCTGAAATACCATATTGTGGTAAATTAGGAAGTGAAAGGCCTTCTATGGCAGACAGCAGGCGTTTCGCAGATAACTGGCGTATTTCCCGTAAAGATATGAATGTCATCGCGTCCGTAAATCTCTTTTTATGGAAATAACTGGCATCCGACCTGACCTCTCCGTTAATAAAATGATTATGCTCAAAAATTACATTATCAAGGTAATACATACGGTTTTTACCCAGATGTTTTAGACGTGTGAAAATATCGAATATATGGACGTCAATATATAGAGCATCATATTCTTTTGGGTACGGCTTTGACAATATTTCACAGGTCTTCCTGGACATAATAGGAAAGGTGCACATTTTATGGCCAGTTTGCGTATCATTAGGATAGGCCATAAAAATTCCATCCGGGATAGTGAAGGCAAAATCTGAGATGATTCTGTCCCAGCCCGGCGTCACTATGGTCAGGTCGTCATTCATTAATATGATGATATCCCCAGAGGAGTGGTTCAGGCACTTGGTGTTGTAGTCACCCATTGTTGATCTGGCCCCGATTAGTTTTACAATATTCAGACTGGGGTCATAAATCCCGTGGCTTTGCGGGTCGTCGTCATCTATGCATATGACGATCTCTATATTATTGAGATCATTTGTGTGATCGATTATGCTTTGAAACAGGCGTTTAAGGAGATGAATCCTGCCTCTAGTAGGGAGCAATAATGAAATTATCATTTATCGATGCATACTTCCTTGCTATTATCGAAAAGAATCAATTTGCCTTATTTCCATTAATAGATTTAAGCCAACTTTTGACCTGTTCATATTTCTTAGGTCCTATTAATTTATTTAAATGATGAGAGATATAGGTTGAAAATATAGACTTTGTGACCGGAATAAATGGTTCAAAAAAAAATAATATATATAGATAAGTGATCTTCCATTTAGAAAATCCAGTACGTTCTGTCAGGCATGAATATTTTCTTTCAAATTCCGTATCAATTTGACGGTTTTGCATCCGGAGTTCGTATATTTTCAGGTTTTCATCAATTGGAAGCAGTCTCCCCGTAGAAAAGGCTTCAACCGCCTTAAGTGCGTGATGATTTATATGCGGATATCTTTTTTCACGCCACATTTTAAGTGAAAAGGATTGCCCATATGTTGCTGGTGGATCAGGATGAGAAAAATGCCAGATAGCTACACTTTCATCGTGCCATCTTTCAGGTATGCCTGCGTTAATTAATCGCCAACCAAGATCGTAAGGCCCACAAAGATAACCTCTAAAAGATTTATGTTCATCAAATCCACCGAAGCGAATTGCATCTGATCTGCTAACTGACATACATGCCCCTACGTTGGGCCACAGGTCCGCCCAGGAGTACTTTTTTAATTCCTCTATTTCAGACAAACTGTCAGGATAAAGAGCAGAAGACCGCCACTGGTAATGCATAAGAACCAAAGAGTCAGGCACATCGGATTTTACAAGATTAAATGATT
>JAUWMO010000033.1 GCA_030613125.1 Bacteroidota bacterium
TGTTTTTGATCTTCATTGCCATAATATAGAATAGGCATTGATCCGATACCGGTATGACAAGAAAAGGCAACGGCAAATGAATAGCCTGCACCAAGTCTGTCGGCTACCAATTGGGATGTAACAAATGATTGTTCAAATCCATCATATACTTCTGGTATAGATATTCCCAGCAAGCCAAGATCTCCAGCTTTTTCAAGAAGATTTCTCATAATCCCTTCTTCCTGGTAATCGATTTTATCAAGATTGGGAAACACTTCAGATTCCAGAAAATCATCACATGTTTGAGCAATCATTTGCTGCTCTTCATCAAATTCTTCAGGGATGAAAATGTCATTGGCAGAAACATCTTTAACGATAAATTCACCTCCTTTAATTGATCCTGAATTCTCCATAATTCAATATTTAAAACAGTTAACTATATATAACTATAATCTAAGAGAAAGAGTCACTAATTCAGCAATATCATAATTCTTTACATTCTCTCCCTGATCTTTATATTTTATTCCATCTGTCAACATTACCATGCAATAAGGACATGCAGTAGCGATAATGTCAGCACCTGTTGCCAAAGCCTCCTCCGTTCTCTCAATAAAAATCTCTTTATCCCCTTTCTCAGCTTCTTTAAACATTTGTCCTCCCCCACCGCCACAACACAATGCAAAACTTTTATTTCTTGGCATTTCAACTCTATTTGTTATCATTCTGTCCAGGACTTTTCTTGGTGCAATAAATTCACCATTCGCCCTTCCCAGGTAACAAGGATCATGGTAAACAAGCTTTTTATCTTTGAAATGCTCCTTACTTAGCTTTAAATTCCCTTTATCCAATTGGTCCTGCAAAAACTGTGTATGATGGACAACATCAAAGCCACCTTCAAGGGCAGGATACTCATTTTTGAAAGTATTAAAGGCATGAGGATCACATGTTAAAATTTTTTTTACTTCATAGCCTTTCATCAGTTCAATATTCATAAGTGCCTGCATCTGAAAGAGCATTTCATTACCAGCCCTGCGAACCACATCACCACTTGATGATTCCTCGGTACCCAAAACTGCATAATCAACCTTTAAATAAGTAAGAATCTTTATAAAAGCTCTTGTAACCTGTTTATAGCGATCATCAAAAGCTCCTGCACTACCCACCCAAAAAAGATATTCAGGTTTTTTACCCTGCTTAAACAGGTCGGCCATAACCGGGACTTCTATTTTTGCTTTATTTGAATCCATAAAAAAGTTGCGAATCTTATATGGGTTTATATAAACATTAGGATAAATTACACAAAATACCAAAAATCAAGCTACAGATAATTTTCAAATGCTTTAAATACTTATCCATAATATAATTCCTCTGCCCACAACATTCTGTCCTCCTGCGAAAATTGCCATGGCGCTCCATTATTCTCAACATTTGAGAACACACTATTAAGTGAGGCAGGAGCTTTCGATTCCTCCATAACGAGGTATCTCCTCATTTCAAGAATAATTACTAAAGGATCAATATTTACCGGACATTCCTGTGTACAAGCGTTACATGTTGTACATGCCCATAATTCTTCTGTGCTTATATAATCGAACAAAGTTTTACCATCATCATAACTAACTCTTTCTCCAGCAGGAAGTTTATCAAGTTTCCTTCCAATTTCTTCAAGCCTGTCTCTTGTATCCATCATTATTTTTCTTGGAGAAAGTCTTTTTCCAGTAATATTAGCCGGACAACTGGAGGTACATCTACCACATTCAGTACACGTATAAGCATCCATCAAATTTTTCCAGGTAAGACATTTAACCCGGTTTGCCCCAAATGTCATTTCTTCAGATTCGTCTTCCTGGTCAGAGTAGTTTTCATTAAGCATAAGCTTTACTTCTCTCGTGACAGATGGCATATTTTGCATTTCTCCCTTAGGTCGGAGCTTTAAATAATACACATTTGGAAATGCCAGAAATACATGAAAATGTTTAGAATAGGGAATATAGTTCAGGAATGCCAAAACACCTACAATATGGAACCACCAGCAAAATCTTTCAATAAAAATCAAAGTTCCGTCTGATAAACCTGAAAACATTGGTTGAATTATACCACTTATCATAAAGGAACCAACCTGAACATAATGATTATCAGGCCTTGTTTGAAGGATGCTGTCGGTTGCATTCATAATAAATAATGCGCTCATAAGCAGAAGCTCTGTTATTAAAATAGTATTTGCATCCGAACGAGGCCACAGAGTCATTTCCTTGCTCCAGAATCTTTTCACACGAATAACATTTCGTCGAATAAGGAAAACAGCACAGCCAGCCATTACAATAAAAGCAACTAATTCAAAAAATGATATCAGATAATTGTAAGGCCATCCAATAAATGAAAACTTCCTGTGAGAACCAACTATTCCGTCAGTAAGAATCTCCAACATTTCGATATTAACAAGTATGAACCCTACATAGACAAATATGTGCATTAAAGCCGCTACAGGTCGTTGCAACATTTTTTGTTGCCCAATTGCAATAAACAACATTCTTTTCCATCTCAGTAGTCTGTTATCCTTAATAGAGATGTCTTTACCAAGTTTAATATTTCTGGTAATCGTACTGACTTTGCGATAAAAAATTATACCAGCCCCGAAAAGTACCAGAACAAAAATAATTTGACTAACCATGAATAATACCTTCAGAAACTACAAATTATCTGAATTAGTTTTCAGATTTATACTCTTTCACAGCAGTAATCAATTCAGGTAAAACTTTATGCGCATCCCCAACAATCCCATAATCAGCAGCTTCAAAAATTGGTGCATCAGGATCTGTATTTATGGCTACTATGCATTTCGATGAACTTATACCGGCAAGATGTTGTATTGCTCCAGAAATACCGACTGCTATATAAAGATTTGGTGCAATGACCTTTCCTGTTTGCCCAGTATGCTCTTCATGTGGCCTCCAGCCTTCATCAGAGACCGGTCTTGAACAGGCAGTGGCAGCGCCTAGCAAGTCTGCAAGTTCCTCGATGGGGCCCCAGTTATCAGGCGATTTCATACCTCTGCCACCAGAAACTACAAGTTCTGCATCAGTAAGGATCAACTTTCCTGTTTGTTTATCAACTTTTTCTACCCTGGTTTTGAAATCACCTAAGGTAAAATCAGGTGAATATTCTTCGATACCCGGTTTAGTTTTCTTCTCAACAAGTTCAAATGAGTTCTTCGATAAGGTGAGAACCTTCTTTTCAGATAGAACAACCAAATGGACGAATCCTTTACCTGAAAAAACTTTTTTACACACAGTAAATGGTTCAACAGACGAAGGCACTTTGATTACTGCAGTTACGAGTCCTGCTTTCAATCGCACAGACAACCTGGGAGCCAAAGCTTTTCCGGTATTGTTGTGTGAAAGAAGGATAACATTTGCATCCTCATTTTCAGCAACATCAGCAATTACCCTGGTATACACCTGATTATCGAGGACACTGTATAGATCATCAGAGATTTTAATAATCTTGTCCACACCATAATCCCCAAGTTTCTCAAGTTCCTTATCTTCAACCGGCCCAATGGAAAGTGCAACAACTGTTGTTTCCATCATATCTGAAATTGCTTTGGCATAAGAAACTAACTCATAAGTTGACTTTTTAAATCTACCATCCCAATTTTCTGTATAAACTAAAACTGCCATTTTTTATTATTAATTTTTCTGATTTATAATTGGTGAGTTGGAGAATGTTAATTAAAGTATCTTTGCCTCATTCTGAAGAAGATCTATTAACTCTTTAGCATTATCTGCATCAATCATTTTACATGGTGGTTTTGGCTGCGGCAATTCAAAACTTAGCATCTCAGTTAATGGAGCACATTCAACAGCCGCAACCACATTCAGAGGTTTTTTCCGGGCCATCATAATACCTCTCATTGCCGGGATCCTGGGATCTATTGCAATCCCCTTTTGAACTACAGTAACAAACGGTGCAGACATGGAAACAACTTCATGACCACCATCAATTTCCCTGAATATTTTTATCTGATCACCCTGCATTTCCAGACTGGAAACAGCAGATATGGAAGAGAGATTTAAAAACTCGGCAAGCATACTACCAACAGCTGAACCATTATAGTCACTCGACTCGATACCTGCAAATACAATATAATCTTCTTCTTCATTCTTGAGATATTCAGCTAACTGGAAAGCAACAAAATAACTATCAATAGGCTCTGCATCAATGCGAACAGCATTATCAGCTCCAATGGCAAGTGCCTTCCTGATTGTCGGTTCGGTTCCAAGAGTCCCAACAGTGATCACAGTTATTTCGTTTACGGAATTATTAGAATCTTCCTTAAGTTCCATGGCCCTGGTAAGAGCAAGTTCATCCCAGGGATTAATAACCCACTGAACCCCATCCGAATCAAACTTTTTGTTATCATCGGTGAATTTAATTTTTGTTGTAGTATCAGGGACATTCCCCAGACAAACAATTATCTTCATTGATGTTAAATTTTAATTCAACTATGTTTTTCTAATTTAGAGGGCAAAGATAAAAAAATTCTTAACTCTACATTTGAGCTTTTCATTGTATAGAACAATTCCACATAACTCATTAAAAATCTCAAATTTACAAATGAAAACCATATTTTTTTCAAAATAAAAATCCCCTGCTCTCCATATGAACAGGGGATTTTTATTTAATAACTTCAAATGAACTTATGCTTGTGCAGTAGGTCCTCCAAAACTCATTGGAATAACAGGACCACCTGCTCCTTGTACATCTTTTATAGGTCCATGCACTGACTCAAACTTACTAATATTATCTTTTAATGCAAGCATCAGACGTTTGGCATGCTCTGGAGTTAAGATGATTCTTGATTTAACCTGGGCTTTTGGAATTCCAGGCATCACTCTGACAAAATCAATAACGAACTCTGAACTAGAATGAGTAATTACTGCCAGGTTGGAATAAACTCCCTGAGCAACTTCTTCATTCAATTCAATATTGATCTGGTTCTTGCTTTTATTATCACCCATCTTGGATAAATTTACCTATTTACTATTTTAAACTATATATTTCTATTCATCCTCAATTAAAATATCAGTAGTTTCTGTCCTCTCACCTATAAGTGAATCATACTCTTCCCTTGATCCAACCACTATGTTCTTATATTCACGCACTCCTGTACCTGCAGGTATCAAGTGCCCAACGATCACATTCTCCTTCAACCCCTCAAGATTATCAGTTTTACCATAAATTGCAGCCTCATTAAGCACCTTTGTGGTCTCCTGGAATGATGCTGCTGACATAAAGCTTTTTGTTTGTAATGCAGCTTTGGTAATACCCTGGAGAACCTGGTTTGAGGTAGCCGGAATAGCGTCCTTGGACTCAACCAGTTTCATATCTTTTCTTTTCAGCATAGAATTTTCATCCCGTAACTTTCTGGCGGTAATTATTTGTCCTGATTTCAGATTTGATGAGTCTCCATGATCAGTCACAATCTTTTTATCAAAAATCCAATCATTTTCATTCATAAACTCCCTCTTATCTATAACCTGTTTCTCAAGGAATTTGGTGTCACCCGAATCGTCAATGATAACTTTTCTCATCATCTGCCGAACGATTACCTCAAAATGCTTATCATTGATCTTTACACCCTGCAATCTGTATACTTCCTGCACTTCATTCACAATATATTCCTGAACCAAAATGGGTCCCTTAATAGATAGAATATCGGCAGGAGTAATGGCACCATCTGAAAGTGGAATACCTGCTCTCACAAAATCATTTTCCTGAACAAGGATCTGCCTTGAAAGAGGTACAAGATACTTTTTAATTTCTCCTGATTTTGATTTGATAATAATCTCACGGTTTCCACGCTTTATTTTGCCAAAAGTAACCTCACCATCAATTTCGGAAACTACAGCAGGATTTGATGGGTTACGGGCTTCAAACAATTCTGTTACCCTTGGCAGACCTCCGGTTATATCGCCTGATTTTCCAACAGCTCTTGGAATCTTTACCAGAATATCTCCTTCAGCAACTGTTTCACCCTCGTCTACTACAAGATGAGATCTGACAGGCAAATTATAAGATTTTAATATCTTATTATTTTTATCTGCAACCTTCACAAGTGGATTTTTGGTCTTATCACGGGTTTCTGTAATTACTTTCTCCCTGAATCCGGTTTGTTCATCAGTTTCATCACGATATGTAATTCCATCGATAAGATGCTCAAATTTAATCTTACCTGAAATTTCAGAAATTATCACCGCATTATATGGATCCCATTCACAGATCAAATCTCCTTTCTTTATCTCAGCCCTATTCTTAATAAAGAGTTTTGCCCCATACGGAATATTGTGGGTACTAAGAGCTATTTTTGTATTATGGTCAAGAATTCTCAGTTCAGCCAACCGACCAATAACAATATTAACTTTATTCTCCAGCTCGTCGACTTTTTCCACCACCCGTAATTCCTCGATCTCAGCAACACCATCATATTTTGATATGATGCTGGATTCTGCGGTAATATTACTTGCAGTACCACCAACATGGAAGGTACGTAATGTAAGCTGAGTGCCTGGCTCCCCGATTGATTGTGCAGCAATCACGCCAACAGCCTCTCCTTTTTGCACCATACGGCCTGTTGCCAGATTCCGGCCGTAACATTTAGCACAAACTCCCTTTTTTGATTCACATGTCAATACCGAACGTATCTCCAACTGTTCAATGGGAGAGTCCTCAATTTCCTTGGCAACATACTCAGTAATTTCTTCTCCAGCACCAATAATCATATTACCTGCTGTAGGATGATACACATCGTGAACTGTAGTACGGCCAAGTATTCTTTCAAAAAGAGTTTCAACGACCTCTTCACTTTTCTTAATTGCTGTAGCAACCAACCCTCTTAAAGTACCACAGTCTTCCTCATTAATAATTACATCCTGAGAGACATCCACCAATCGTCTTGTAAGATAACCTGCATCAGCTGTCTTCAAAGCAGTATCAGCCAAGCCCTTACGGGCGCCATGAGTTGAAATGAAATACTCAAGTACTGAGAGCCCTTCTTTAAAGTTAGAAAGAATAGGGTTTTCAATTATTTCAGCCCCTGTTGAACCTGATTTCTGTGGTTTTGCCATTAGTCCCCTCATTCCTGACAATTGCCGTATCTGCTCTTGTGAACCACGGGCTCCTGAATCCAGCATCATATAAACAGGGTTAAAACCTTGCTTATCGCTGGATAGTCGTTTCATAAGGGTTTGTGTCAGTTTTCCATTGGTATGTGTCCAAACATCGATAATCTGATTGTACCTTTCATTATTGGTAATGAATCCCATATTATAGTTATTCATTACCTCATCAACCTGCTTATAGCCATCATTAATAAGTAATTCCTTATCCCCGGGAACAATAACATCATCAAGATTAAAGGAGAGACCTCCCCTGAATGCCATCTCATAACCCATGTTTTTGATATCATCAAGAAATTTGGTAGCGATGGCTGTACCGGTATTTTTCAGAACCTTGCCTATAATATCCCTTAATGATTTCTTTGTGAGAAGCTCATTTATATAACCCAATTCTTCCGGAACAAATTCATTGAACATTATACGGCCAACCGTTGTTTCTACAAGTTTCTTAACCTTTTGGCCCTCCTCCATATCATCCACCCTGACTTTGATAATAGCATGAAGATCTATTTTCTTTTCATTATAAGCAATCATTACCTCTTCAGGTGAATAAAAAGTTAATCCTTCTCCTTTTACCTTTTCTTCTGAAGTACTCTTTTTAGCTTTGGTAATATAATATAAACCCAGTACCATATCCTGTGATGGAACAGTTATTGGAGCACCATTGGCAGGGTTAAGTATATTATGCGATGCCAGCATAAGCAATTGTGCTTCAAGTATAGCTGCATTTCCAAGTGGTAAGTGGACTGCCATCTGGTCACCATCAAAATCGGCATTGAATGCGGTACAGACAAGAGGATGTAATTGAATAGCCTTTCCCTCGATTAATTTAGGTTGAAAAGCCTGAATTCCCAACCGGTGTAATGTTGGGGCCCTGTTTAAGAGGACAGGATGACCTTTTAATACATTTTCCAATATATCCCACACAACAGGATCTTTCTGATCCACTATCTTTTTTGCAGATTTAACTGTTTTAACTATTCCTCTTTCGATTAGTTTTCTGATTATGAAAGGCTTATAAAGCTCTGCTGCCATGTCTTTTGGAAGACCGCATTCATGAAGATTTAATTCAGGTCCTACAACTATTACTGATCTTGCAGAATAATCAACTCGTTTACCAAGCAGGTTTTGACGAAATCGTCCCTGCTTTCCTTTCAAACTATCGCTTAATGATTTCAGAGGTCTGTTAGCTTCAGTTTTTACAGCATTTGCCTTTCTTGAATTATCGAATAAGGAATCTACAGCTTCCTGAAGCATTCGTTTCTCATTTCTCAGGATCACTTCCGGTGCCTTAATCTCAATAAGTCTTTTTAACCTGTTATTTCTAATGATTACCCTGCGATACAGATCATTAAGGTCAGAAGTTGCAAATCTCCCACCATCAAGTGGGACCAAAGGCCTTAACTCTGGCGGAATTACCGGAACTACTTTAATTATCATCCACTCAGGCCGGTTCACATTCTTTGATACTCTGAAAGCTTCAACTACCTGGAGCCGTTTAAGGGCCTCATTTTTTCTTTGCTGTGAAGTTTCATGGTTTGCCTGGTCGCGTAAGCGGTAAGAAAGTTCATCCAGATCAATCCTTGAAAGCAGCTTATGCAATGCTTCAGCTCCCATATCCGCAATAAATTTATCAGGATCCGTATCATCAAGATATTGATTCTCCTTTGGCAGTGTTGCAATTATATCAAGGTATTCCTCCTCGGTCAGAAAGTCAAGGTATTTGACATCATCAGCTTCCTTGATTCCTGGATTAATAACAACATACCTCTCATAATATATTATTGAATCAAGTTTCTTGGTTGGTAAACCCAGAAGATATCCTATTTTGTTGGGTAATGATTTGAAATACCATATATGTGCAACAGGTACCACGAGTGCAATATGACCCATTCTTTCACGCCTGACTTTCTTTTCGGTAACTTCTACTCCACACCGGTCACATACTATCCCCTTATATCGAATCCTTTTGTATTTACCACAATGACATTCATAATCTTTAACCGGTCCAAATATCCTCTCACAAAATAAACCATCACGCTCCGGCTTATATGTTCGGTAATTGATAGTTTCAGGTTTTAAAACTTCACCACTTGAGCGTTCAAGAATTTCCTCAGGAGAGGCAAGACCTATGGTAATCTTAGTGAAATTACTTTTGGTTTTTGTATCTTTTCTGAAAGACATATTTCGAATATTATGTTTTTAATTGTAACAAAAATTATCAAAGAAGGCATCTTAAGTTGTCAACTGCAGGTTTAATCCTAATCCCCTGAGTTCATGCAGTAATACATTCAGCGACTCAGGGATGCCTGGAATTGGAAGATTCTCACCTTTAACAATAGCCTCATAAGTTTTCGCCCGGCCAACTACATCATCAGATTTGACAGTAAGTACCTCCTGAAGGATATTTGAAGCCCCAAATGCTTCAAGGGCCCACACTTCCATTTCACCGAAACGTTGACCGCCGAACTGGGCTTTTCCTCCAAGTGGTTGCTGCGTAATCAGAGAATAAGGTCCAATAGAACGTGCATGCATCTTATCATCAACCATATGGCCTAATTTAAGCATATAGATAATTCCCACAGTGGCAGGCTGGTCGAATTTTTCACCATTACCACCATCATACAGATAGGTTTTTCCATATTTCGGCAACTCTGCTTTTTCAGTATATTCACTGATTTGTTCAAGAGTTGCACCATCAAAAATCGGAGTGGAGAACTTGAGTCCTAATTTCTGGCCAGCCCATCCAAGTACAGTTTCATAAATCTGACCCAGGTTCATTCTTGAAGGAACTCCAAGAGGGTTCAGAACAATATCTACAGGTGTTCCATCTTCAAGGAAAGGCATATCTTCTTCCCTTACGATCTTAGCAACAATCCCTTTATTTCCATGCCGTCCGGCCATCTTATCTCCCACCTTCACTTTTCTTTTCTTGGCAATATAAACTTTGGCAAGTTGAATGATACCTGCTGGGAGTTCATCACCAATCAAGATATTGTATTTTTTCCTTTTGAAAACACCATCAATTTCTTTATGTTTTATCATATAATTATACAAAAGTAACTTGATGGTATAATTCTTTTTCTTATCTGTTGTCCATTTATTAGGATTCACAGCAAGAAAATCGATATTCTGAAGGCTTTTTAATGTGAATTTAGTACCTTTTGGGATCATAGTTACATTCAAATAATCTTTAACTCCCTGCGAAGTCTTTCCATTAACTAAAACGAATAATTTATCAACAAGTTTGGCATTCAGTTCTTCGATGTTCTTCGTGAATTCCCTGTCAATCCTATCAATAATTGGCTTCTCAGAGGATTTAGTTCTTCTGTCTTTTATGCTTCTCGAGAACAACTTTTTATCAATAACTACACCCTCAAGGGAAGGTCCGGCTTTAAGCGAAGCATCCTTTACATCGCCTGCCTTATCACCAAAAATAGCCCTTAATAATTTCTCTTCGGGCGAAGGATCTGATTCACCTTTTGGTGTAATTTTTCCAATCAGAATATCTCCATGTTTTATATGGTCACCAATTCTTATAAAACCATTCTCATCAAGGTTCTTGGTTGCCTCCTCACTAATATTCGGTATATCAGAGGTAAGTTCTTCAAGTCCTCTCTTAGTATCTCTAACTTCCAGCAGATATTCATCAATATGAATAGAAGTAAAAAAATCTTCTCTCACGGCCCTTTCAGAAATCACAATTGCATCCTCAAAATTATAACCCTTCCAGGGCATAAATGCCACTTTCAGGTTCCTTCCAAGAGCCAATTCTCCATTTTCTGTTGCATAGCCTTCAGATAGAATCTGACCCTTCGTGACCTTATCGCCCTTTGTAACAAGGGGTTTAATAATAATAACTGTATTCTGATTTGTTTTCCTGAATTTCGGAAGTTTATACCTTTTTACATCTTCATCAAAAGTGATGAATTTTTCATCATCAGTCCGTGAATAACGAATCACAATTTCGTCAGCATCAGCATATTCAACAACTCCATCACCCTCAGCAGATACAAGGATTCTTGAATCACGTACCATAATGTTTTCAATTCCAGTACCAACGATTGGTGCCTCTGGCCTTAGAAGAGGTACAGCCTGTCTCATCATGTTTGACCCCATGAGGGCCCTGTTAGCATCATCATGTTCAAGAAATGGTATCAGGGATGCTGCAATTGAAGCTATCTGATTTGGAGCAACATCCATCATATCAACCTTTTTCGCATCATAATACGGAAAATCTCCTTCAAACCTAGATTTAACCTTTGGATTAACAAATGATCCATCATCACTATAAGGAGCATTTGCCTGTGCAATCACTTTTTCTTCTTCTTCTTCAGCACTCAGAAAGATTACCTCATCATTATTCAAATTAACCTTTCCATCATTTACAATCCTGTATGGTGTTTCAATAAATCCCAACGAATTGATCTTAGCATAAACGCATAACGAGGAAATAAGTCCTATATTTGGTCCTTCCGGAGTTTCAATAGGACAAAGTCGGCCATAGTGAGTGTAATGCACATCTCTAACCTCAAAGCCTGCTCTCTCTCTCGATAAGCCACCCGGACCCAAAGCAGACATCCTTCTTTTATGTGTCATTTCAGCTAATGGATTTGTCTGATCCATAAACTGAGAAAGTTGATTTGTTCCAAAGAAGGAATTTATCACTGAAGATAGGGTTTTAGAGTTAATAAGGTCAATAGGTTTAAACACTTCATTATCTCTAACATTCATTCTTTCCCTAATAGTACGGGCCATTCTTGCCAGTCCAACACCAAACTGATTATATAGTTGCTCACCCACGGTCCTTACCCTACGATTACTCAGGTGGTCGATATCATCAACATCAGCTTTTGAATTTAACAGTTCAATAAGATACTTAATAATAGCAATTATATCTTCTCTGGTCAATACCTTAATATCCATCGGTGTTTCAAGTTCAAGCTTTTTATTTAACCGATATCTGCCAACTTCACCCAGGTCATATCTTTTTATTGAGAAAAAAAGTTTGTCAATCACATCACGTGCAGTTGCTTCATCAGGAGGTTCGGAGTTTCTTAATTGACGATATATATGCAGAATTGCTTCTTTTTCAGAGTTACAAGGATCTTTTTGCAGGGTATTATATATGATGGCAAAATCAAAAAAACTTTGATCTTCGCGATGTAAAAGTATTGTCTTAGTGCCTGAATCAATAATATGTTCTATATGTTCTGATTCTATCAGAGTTTCCCTGTCAAGTATTACTTCATTCCTTTCAATGGAAACCACCTCTCCTGTATCTTCATCCACAAAATCCTCCACCCATGATCTTAATACACGAGCTGCCAATTTTCTGCCAACCACTTTTTTAAGACCAGTTTTTGAGACCTTAATCTCTTCAGCAAGATTGAATATCTCCAGTATGTCTTTATCACTTTCAAAACCAATTGCACGCAGGAGTGTTGTCACAGGCAATTTCTTTTTCCTGTCGATGTAGGCATACATCACATTATTTATGTCAGTAGCAAATTCAATCCAGGAGCCTTTGAAAGGAATTATCCTGGCTGAATAGAGTTTTGTGCCGTTAGCATGAAAACTTTGTCCAAAAAATACTCCGGGCGATCGATGTAATTGTGAAACCACAACACGTTCTGCACCATTTAACACAAAAGTTCCTCGCTCTGTCATATAAGGAACCATTCCCAAATAAACATCCTGAACTGTAACTTCAAAATCTTCATGATCAGGGTCAGTGCAATACAACTTTAGTTTTGCCTTAAGGGGTATACTATAGGTTAATCCCCTTTCTAAACATTCATCAACAGTATATCGGGGAGGTTCGATTGAATAATCCAGAAACTCAAGTATAAAATTATTTCTTGTATCTGAAATCGGAAAGTTTTCACTAAATACCCTATAAAGACCTTCATTTCTTCTTTCCTCAAGGGTAGTTTCCAGTTGGAAAAAATCGAGAAACGATTTCAACTGGATATCCAAAAAATCAGGGTATTCAAGTTGGTTTTTTGCCGTAGCAAAATTAATCCGATCAGGTTTTTTTTGTAGAGCCATTATAACAAGGTTATTATTTGAACTTGACTAATTATAATACCAAAAAGGTTTAGAATCCTGGATCACCGGAACTCTAAACCTAAAAAGACAATAGATATGATTGCTCTATTTAAGTTCAACTTCAGCTCCGGCTTCTTCTAATTGAGTTTTTAAAGATTCAGCTTCTTCTTTAGTGATACCTTCTTTAAGTGCAGTTGGAGACGAATCTACAAGGGTTTTTGCTTCCTTCAAACCTAAGCCGGTTAATTCTTTAACCAGTTTTACAATTTGTAACTTAGCTCCGCCGGGTGCTTTTAATATCACATCAAAAGCATTCTTTTCTTCAGAACCTCCGGCTTCCGGGCCGGCTGCAGGTCCGGCTACAGCTACCGCAGCTGCAGCTGGTTCGATCCCATAATCATCCTTTAAAATATCAGTCAATTCATTTACGTCTTTTACAGTCAAATTAACTAATTCTTCTGCAAGCTTTTTTAAATCTGCCATTTTTGTATGATTTTGAATAATTTTTAAATTGTTTTTAATTCTTTTTTTCTGATAAAGTTTTTAGAACACCCGATAAGGCCTGGCTCCCTGATTGAAGTTGCGAAATTAAAGTTTTCATAGGTGACTGTAACAATAAAACAACTTCAGCAATGAGTTCTTCCTTCGATTTAAACGATGAAAGAAATTCCAGTTGATCATCTCCTATGTAAACTGATTCTTCTACAAAGGCAGCTTTCAGAATGGGATGATCATGATCTTTTCTAAAATCCTTTATAAGTTTAGCAGGAATGTTCCCGGTTTCCGAAAAGATAATAGACGTGGAATCTTTCAGAACTTCAAAAAGCTCTTCGAACTCACCTTCAGCTTTTTCCAAAGCTTTCTTTAACAGAGTATTCTTAACTACTAGCAACTTGACATCCTGCATGTGACATTTTCTTCTTAGCAGACTGGTATCTGCAGCGTTAAGATTAGATGTGTCGGTCAAGAAGAAATGGTTTGCACCATTTATACTTTCAGCAAGACTGTCAATGATTGCATTTTTTTCTTCACGTGTCATAATACAACCCATTAAATCGATTAGTTATTCTTCGAAAGCTTTGGTATCAACCCTTAATCCAGGGCTCATAGTGCTTGAGAGATAGACGCTTTTAATATAGGTGCCTTTTGAGGAACCAGGTTTCAACTTATTGATAATTGCAATAAATTCTCTGGCATTTTCGGCTATTTTATCAGGCTCAAATGAGACTTTTCCAATGGCTGAATGTATAATTCCAAATTTATCAACCTTGAAATCAATCTTACCCTGCTTTACCTCTTTAACGGCTTTTCCTATATCCATAGTTACAGTACCACTTTTGGGATTTGGCATTAGTCCACGTGGGCCTAATATTCTTCCCAACGCTCCGATTTTGCCCATCACAGAAGGCATTGTAATAATTACGTCCACATCTGTCCAACCATTCTTAATCTTCTCAACGTAATCATCAAGCCCAACATGATCAGCTCCTGCCTGTTTTGCTTCTTCCTCTTTTTCAGGTGTACACAAAACGAGAACCCGAACTTCCTTACCAGTACCATGAGGCAGTGTTACAACTCCTCGTACCATCTGGTTTGACTTCCTGGGGTCAATCCCCAACCTTACATCGATGTCAACTGAGGCATCGAATTTAGTTGTTGTGATTTCTTTTACCAGACTTGCGGCCTCGGATAATTTGTACTGTTTCCCGATTTCGACTTTCTCTAAAGCTGCTTTCCTGTTTTTTAAAATTTTTGTCATTGGTCTAAAACGTATTTAATTATTTACTACCTGGAAATGCACCTTTTACAGTGATCCCCATACTTCGGGCGGTACCAGCGACCATTTTCATTGCCGATTCAACCGTGAAGGCATTTAAATCAGTCATTTTGTCTTCAGCAATTACCTTAACCTGATTCCAGGATACGGCACCTACTTTATCCCTGTTTGGTTCAGAAGAACCCGACTTAATTTTTGCGGCTTCCAACAATTGAACTGCTACAGGGGGTGTTTTTGTAACAAAATCAAATGATTTATCAGCATATACGGTAATTATTACCGGAATGATTTTTCCTTGTTTTTCCTGTGTCCTGGCATTAAACTGCTTGCAAAACTCCATAATATTTACTCCTTTAGCACCTAAAGCAGGTCCTACAGGAGGAGATGGATTAGCAACGCCACCACGAATTTGTAACTTTATTATTCCAGCAACTTCTTTAGCCATAACTGATTTACTTTCAACTTTTATTAATTAATCTACCGGTTGTTATTCAGGAAGCATTATATATTATTATAACAACGGTATTATCTTAATTCATTTAAATAATTTATTCTTTTTCAATTTGCAAAAAGCTTAATTCAAGCGGTGTTTTTCTTCCAAAGATTTTCACCATAACCTTCAGTTTCTTTTTCTCCTCATTCACCTCTTCAATAGTCCCGGTAAAGCTGTTAAAAGGGCCATCAATCACCTTCACAGTTTCCCCTACAAAGAAAGGCACATTAATTTCCTCCTCACTTGCTGCAAGTTCATCTACTTTCCCAAGTATTCTGTTCACTTCTGCCGGCCTCAGGGGAACAGGATCTCCACCCCGGGTTCCAAGAAATCCCATAACATTAGGAATGGTCCTGAGAATATGTGGGATCTCTCCTACCAAAGCTGCTTCAACTAAAACATACCCCGGAAAAAAATTTCTCTCCTTACTGATTTTTTTTCCATCTCTGATCTGGTAAACTTTCTCAGTTGGAATTAACACCTGAGAGATATAATCTTGCAGGTCAAGCCTTGTTATTTCGTTCTCAATATATTCCTTCACTTTCTTTTCCTTACCACCAATCGCTCTCAAAACATACCAGTTCAACTTGTTCTTACCCATTGCATTGCCTGTTAGAAAAATAAACTATAAACAAATGCCATAATATTTTCAAAAGAGATATCCATTGCGAATATGATCAATGCAATTATCAGTGAAGCGATCATCACCACAATTGAACTATTCTGTAATTCAGCCCAGGTTGGCCAGGTCACTTTATGGACAAGTTCATTATAGGATTCTGTAAAATATGTTTTTATCTTCATATTTATAAATATTTGCACGGGAGGAGCGACTCGAACGCCCGACACCTGGTTTTGGAGACCAGTGCTCTACCAACTGAGCTACACCCGTGAATCTTTTTCAATATTTTGCATGTTTTATTCACGTTTTTGAGTGCTCTAATTAACTACACCTGCATCCTTTAAACACACAAGACAGGGCCAATCAAAATTTGATCAACCCTGAGCCTTAGTTTAAGAGTTTAGTTGGATAATCTATTGTTATTCAATAATTTCAATTACCTGGCCCGCACCAACAGTTCTCCCGCCTTCACGAATAGCAAAACGAAGTCCGACGTTGATAGCCACAGGGTAGATCAGATCAACAGTAATAGTCACATTATCGCCTGGCATTACCATTTCTGTTCCTTCAGGTAGTTTGATTTCACCAGTAACATCCAGAGTTCTAAGATAAAATTGAGGCCGGTAATTATTGT
>JAUWMO010000253.1 GCA_030613125.1 Bacteroidota bacterium
CCGTATACAACAAAATTGTAAATATGGCTCCCAATATGGCTGAGTACAGGCTGATGATCACTCCAGCGCCAACTGCCTGACCATACGAAATAAAGCCACCAAGGAAATTATCGCGATAGGCTTTGATCCCAAAAAAGATAGCTACAATCATAAATATGTAGGAGACGTATCCAAGACCTTTATTAAAGGTCTGATCTGCAAAATACAGTACTGCAGAATAAATTACGAGTACAAAACCGAGGATTAGGCCCCAATTCAAATTAGCTTTCCAGGTTGAGACATTCTGTTTTTCCATTTTGATAATTTTTTGTGAATACTAAACAAATATAAGGTTTTTAGTAATATTTTACCTGAGGCAAGAGTATATTTGTTTTGGACTTTAAAAGTTTATACTTTTGCACCCGGGTAAGTCTTATACGACCAGCTCCTGTTGAACTCCCCCAGGACCGGAAGGTAGCAAGGGTAGGCGGTTGTAGCGGTGCGATATAAGTAGCTTACCCACTTTTTTTTACATATTTCAAGGTACCCGCCTCCCGATAGTTATCGGGATATTTGGGCAGGCAAGTTACAGTTTTAATCGATCAATACTCAATTTAACTCATTGTTGATTGAATCTTCCTTGATTTCTTTATATTCTTTCTTTTTCTTCCTTAATTTGTCAGAAACTTAAATTTGTCAACAATGAAATTTTTTCTTGACAGCGCAAACCTTGACCAGATTCAAGAAGCCAATGACCTTGGTATTATAGACGGGGTTACGACAAATCCATCATTAATGGCTAAAGAAGGTATTAAAGGTAAAGAAGGGTTCAGAAATCATTATCTGAAAATATGCAATATTGTTTCAGGTGATGTTAGTGCTGAGGTTATTTCCACCGATTTTACAGGGATGGTGAGAGATGCAGAGGAGTTAGCAGGACTTCATTCGCAGATTGTTGTAAAGATCCCCTGTATTAAGGATGGCATTAAAGCCATTAAATACCTGAGTCAGAAAGGAGTCCGTATTAATTGCACTCTGATTTTCTCTCCTGGTCAGGCATTACTTGCTGCAAAAGCAGGCACTACCTATACTTCACCATTCGTTGGCCGGCTTGATGATATTTCTACCGACGTAATTGCACTGGTAAAACAGATCGTTAATATTTATAAAACATATAATTTTAACACTCAGGTAATCGCTTCATCCATTCGTCATACTATGCATATCATTCAAAGTATTGAAGCAGGTGCACATGTTGCAACTTGTCCACTCAATTCAATTCTGGGACTACTAAAACATCCTTTAACAGATTTGGGATTAGAGAAGTTTTTAGCCGATTATAAAAAACTCAATGGCTAAGATCAAAATACAATAATAAAAACTCGAAGTTAATCCGGTGAAACATTTTCCCTTTGAAATCCTATAATAGTAGGTTATTAACAATTCCACACATTAAATTTCAATCCACAGATCACGCTCCCATTTTATTACTTTTATCTTTGTACTTTTATTTTTTAATTGTTTAAATCCACTACTTTTGCAGCTGGCTTATTGATAACAATTAGGAGTTGGAGTTATGTTGATCAAAATTCATCCTGATAATCCCAGCCAACGGCAGGTTCTAAAAGTAACAGAAACTCTTGAAAGGGGAGGAATAATAATTTATCCTACTGATACTGTGTATGGTATGGGATGTGATATCAAACAAACTAAAGCTATTGAAAAAATTGCTGCTATAAAAGGTGCTAATCCGGCCAATCCTGATTTTTCTTTCATATTCCATGACCTTAGCCAATTGTCGGAATACACGAGCCCTATTCATAATACCATTTTCAAGCTAATGAAAAGAAATCTTCCTGGTCCTTTCACTTTTATCCTGAAGGCAAATAATCATATACCAAAGTTATTTAAGAAACAAAAAAAGACTGTTGGTGTTAGAATCCCAGACAACAACATAGTTCTGGAAATTGTGAGGGAACTAGGCAGACCTGTTCTTACCACCTCTATTCATGATGCTGATGAGATCCTTGAGTATACAACAGACCCTGAATTAATTTATGAGAAATATCGTGATATTGTGGATATTGTGATCAATGGAGGATATGGTAATAATGAAGCTTCTACTGTTGTGGACTGTACTGGAGATGATCCTGTTCTGATCAGACAGGGAATTGGGGAGCTTATATATTAGTTCTTCCAGAACACAGGGGTAAAAAGAATAAGTACTGTAAACAACTCAAGCCTGCCAATAAGCATCAGGAATGACAGGAACCATTTTCCAAATGTGGGAAGATGATAGAAATTATCCATTGGTCCAACTGACCCTAATCCAGGTCCTACATTTCCCAATGTTGTAGCAACTGAACCAAAAGCACTGTCAAGCGTGGGTTCCATCAACGACATAATAATAACACTAAAACCAAATATTAATATATAGATTGAGAAGAAAGCAAGAATATTTGAAAGGATCTGTGGGTTAACTGCATGTCCGTTATATTTTACCGGAATAACACCATGTGGATGAATAAGCCTTTTCAGTTCACAATAGCTATTCTTAATAACCATAACTATACGCATAATCTTTATGCTTCCTCCTGTTGAACCTGTTGAGCCACCAAAGAACATTAGCGCAAATATTATATAACCCAGAAATGGGATCCAACTCAAGTAATCAGCAGTAATATAACCGGTTGTTGTTAATATTGAAACAACCTGGAATAATGCTTCCCGAACAGACTTTTCAAATCCATTTCCATGAAAAACCAACAATGTTACAGTCACTACAATTGTAAAAATAATAATAAAACCTGCATACCAACGAAACTCCTCATTCTTAAAGATCTTCCTGAACCTGAAGTGTAACGCAAAATATGAAAGAGTAAAACTTGTACCTGCCAAAAACATAAATAATATTATCACATATTGAATGTATGCAGAATCCCAGTATGCAATACTTGCCTGTTTAGTTGAATAACCACCGGTAGCCATTGTAGTGAATGAATGACATATTGCATCAAACAGAGACATTCCACCAATCCAAAGCAGACCTGCTTCCAATACCGTAAATATTAAGTATATACCCCATAATCTCTTTGCTGTCTCTCTGATCCTTGGATGTAGCTTATCAGGAGACGGTCCGGGAACTTCAGCCGCGAATAGCTGCATGCCACCTATACCCAGAACAGGTAGAATGGCAATAGTGAGCACAATTATTCCCATACCTCCCATCCATTGAGTAATACTTCGCCAGAACAATATTCCATGAGGTAAGGACTCAATATCATTCAGTATTGAAGAGCCGGTCGTGGTAAATCCGGAAATGGTTTCAAAGAAAGCATCAGTGAAATTCTTAATAGCCCCGGTAAACAGAAATGGCATGCTTCCAAAAAAGGAAAATACCAACCAAACAAGACAAACAATAATATATCCTTCTCGTTTTGTGATTTGCCGGCTTGAACTGCGGGTAACCAGAACCATAGATCCCCCGGCAATAAAGGTTATTATACCCGAATAAATGAACCCCATTGCATCACCGTCATTGTAAATTAAGGCAACAATCAGGGAAATTAACATGAAAACAGATTCAATGATCAATAAGAAACCAAGTATGTTTATAATTACCTTTTTATTGATCATGTTCGAAGAAGATAAATGCTGAATAAATATATTTTAAAGGATAACAGGTAATATCTGAAAGCAACAGAGAATCATAAAACTAGTTGAAAAACTTTTCTAGTTTACTTAAAGCGGAAGGTAGCGCAAAAACGACAACATGATCATTAGGCTGAATATGTGTATCACCTTTAGCTATAAAGCTGGAATTACCACGTATAACACCTCCTACTATAGCATCTTTAGGGAAATTCAGATCTTTCAGTTCACCTTTGGTAATCTGGGATCCCGGTTTTACAATATACTCCAAAACTTCAGCATCAGTACCGGTAAGACACTTTATCATGGAAACCTTGGCGGTATGGGTAAATCTTGATATTCGGCTTGCTGTGATTATTTTCTTATTAATAATTGAATCAATTCCGATATTCTCAGCAAGATTTATATACTCCATATTCTCAACTTCTGCAATGGTTTTTTTTATTCCTGTTTTCTTTGCCAGCAAACAGGCAAGTATATTTGTCTCTGAGTTACCTGTAACTGCAATGAAAGCATCCATATTTGGTAATCCCTCCTCTATTAAGAGATCTTTATCGCGTCCGTCACCATTAATGATAAGTGTTTTTTCAAGAATATCAGCCAAAACCTGACACTTGTTTTTATCAATCTCGATCAATTTTACATTAAATTTTTTTTCTAACTCAAGAGCTGTACGTTTACCAATCCTGCTACCCCCGAGAATCATTATATTTTTTATTTCAAAGGGTTTTTTACCTAACAATTTCATAAGATTAACAAATCCGGTCTGAGTGGAGACTACATAAACAAGATCATTTACTTTGAATTGATCGTTGCCTCTCGGGATAATTGTCTCTTCATTCCTGGTTATGGCAACAGCCCTGTAATCAAGCTTTTTACTTGTATCAGTCAATTCCAGTAAAGTTTTTTCCAGGATCGGAACATTTTCATCAAGTTTAATAATATACAATGAAAGTTTACCTCCCGAAAAATCAAAAAACTCAGTTGTTCTTGTATGATGAAGAAAACCCAAAATTTCCCGGGCTGCAATTTTTTCAGGGTACATCAGGTAATCAATACCAAGGTTAGTAAAATAATCCCTGTAAGAATTTTCTAAATATTCCTGGTTGTCAATCCGGGCTATTGTTTTTTTTGCTCCCAACTTTTTCCCCAAAATTGCTGAGGTAATGTTAGTGTCTTCCAGGTGGGCAACTGCAATGAAGAGATCTGACTTTTGAATATTTGCTTCCCGAAGAACCTCAATTGAAGTTGCTGATCCATTTATGGTTAACACATCCAGATTAGATTCAATTGGATTCAAGCGGTCCTCATCCGGATCTATTACAACAATATCGTGTTGCTCATGACTCAACATCTTGGCAAGATGTGAACCAACTTCACCAGCTCCGGCTATTATTATCTTCACAAGTATAAAGTTATATTAAAAGTTTGTCGGTTAATTAATTGTAAATTACCATTAACTAAAGCCTCTGGTATTTGTTACCTCACAAATGTAAATTATTTTTAATGGTGTTCGGTGAACCCTCATCCAGCATTTCGTTAATAGTTAATTTATACATCCCCTTTTGTTTTTGTACCTCTATTTATCAATCAA
>JAUWMO010000044.1 GCA_030613125.1 Bacteroidota bacterium
GGCGTTCCACAGATAACGGGGAAACATGGAGACAAGTCATCTATAAAAAAAATTGCAGATCCCGGTCTCCCGTTTCTATCAACCGGGCAGTTGACGGAACTCCGTACATTGCCGCCAATACTCCCCCGTTAAGGCGTACACGCGAAGTCCTTTGCCTTTGGCCCATTAATGAGGATCTGACGGATTTAGAGTGCAGGATAACCGCCCGTGATGCCCCATCCGAATTCGGACCCGCACCAAGTGGATCATGGTGGCGCATCGACCATCCCACATCCGCTATCATCCGGCTGAAGGACGGCTTATGGCATAACATATTGTCTTACCGCATAGTTGATAATGGTGAAGTTGAAGGCAGCGCTGCTCCTGCTCCTCAGACAGGGTGTTATGTTGAAGAAGTATTTTCCAGGGGAGAAACCATACCGGTATGGTACTTTCAGTAAAATTCATCCGGTTCACCGACTCTGATCATCCATTTACCTATTTAATGTTTTAGGTAAGTATTTCCGGACCTATTTTTATTTTAGAATAACGGCTCATAATTAAAATCTGACAGTTCAGTAACAATTAATTTAATAAAGAAAATAACTGAGCCATATTTGTTCATATAAAACCTGTACTATGAGCAGATCTATTAAAAGAATCGTAATTATTATCGTGGGATTGATCTGCTTAACTGAATTAATGGCCCAGTCAACTCTAATTACCGGAGTTGTTACAGATTTAAAAAATAACCCTATGCCAGGTGCTAATATTTATATTGAAGGCACATATGACGGTGCTTCTTCTGATGATGACGGCAAATTCAGTTTCACCACTACCGAAACAGGCACACATATTCTGATTGTAGATTATATTGGCTTTGAAACATACAAGAAAAAGTTGGAATTGACCGGAGAAGAAGTATATATTGAACCAGGCCTTAAAGAATCGTTTAACCAATTGAAGGCTGTAAATATTACTGCCGGAGCTTTTGAAGCAAGTGAAACAAAAAAAGCGGTTATTCTGAAACCCCTTGACATTGTTACTACAGCAGGTGCCTTAGGTGATGTTTCAGGAGCAATGCAGACTTTACCAGGCACATCAACCGTTGGTGAATCAGGCCGCCTTTTTGTTAGAGGTGGTCATAGCAATGAGACACAGACCTACATAGATGGCACCCTGGTTCATGAACCATATACATCAAGTGCACCCAATACAGCCGTTCGTGGCAGGTTTAATCCTTTTATGTTTAGTGGTACTGTTTTCAGTACCGGTGGTTATTCGGCCGAGTACGGGCAAGCCTTGTCTTCGGTTTTGTTACTGAAAACAAATGGTTTGCAGCAAGAGGATCAATTCGATATTTCATTAATGACCATTGGTACCGGAGTTGCAGGTACAAAATTATGGAAAAGAGGCGCTGTAACTGCCAGTTTCGATTATATGAACCTAACACCCTATATGCTTCTGGCACCTCAGAATTTTGATTGGATTAAACATCCGGAATCTTATAATGGGGCTATCAGTCTGAGACAAAAAACAGGTAAAAATGGTCTGCTGAAAACCTATTTAACTTATGATAAAAGCATCTTCTCACTAAATCAGGAAGATCCTGATTCTCCTACGGGAATCACCAATATTAAAATAGATAATCAGTATATCTATTTTAACACTTCCTGGCTGGGAGAGCTTAATAATAACTGGTCGTTGAAAACGGGAATTTCCACAACCGGAAATATTGATAATAATGCTTTTACATTTGGAGATTACGGTGGAAAATTGCAGGGGGTAAATTTAAAAATTGCTCTATCCAACCATTTAAGTGAAAAAATTAAAATAAGGTTCGGAGCGGAATACTTTTTTAAGAAATATTCTGAAAGGTATGATAGTGAACAACATTCAATTCATAATTATCAGGAATTTGAAAGTAACATGATTGTTGGATTTGCAGAAGCCGATATTTATGCCTCCAATAAATTTGTCACAAGAGTAGGAGGAAGATATGAATATTCTGATTTTTTAAAGAAACACAATTTTGCCCCCAGAATATCAACAGCGTATAAAATGAATAATAAAAGCCAGGTATCAGTAGCATATGGAATATTTTTCCAGGATCCGGCAAATGAACATTTAATATATGACAACAAACTGAATTTTGAGAGGGCCGATCATTTTATTCTGAATTACCAGGTGCTGAAAAAAGACCGGATATTCAGGGCTGAAATCTATTATAAAGACTACCATAAGCTGGTAAAGTATCAATTATCTGACCATTTGGAACCTACTGGTCATAATAATTCCGGAAGTGGCTATGCATACGGATTGGATATTTTCTGGCGTGATAAAAAAACAATCAGGAATGGTGATTACTGGATAACATATTCATACATAGATACAAAACGGAATTTCAGGGACTATCCGTGGGAAGCCATTCCCGGTTTTGCAAGTAAACATAATTTTTCACTTGTGTATAAGCACTGGCTACATAAGTTAAGGTCTCAAATAGGGCTTACAATGATGTATTCAAGCCCCAGGTACTATAATGACCCAAATAAAGAAAAATTTAATTCTGAATTGATGACACCATATCGTACAATAAATTTGAACTGGAGTTTCCTGTTCAGGCAGAATGTGATCATCTATGCATCGGTTACAAATGTTCCGGGATTTAAACAGGAGTATGGATATAATTACGGTTCATTTCCAAATTCAGAAGGTGTTTATGAACGTGTACCTGTCGTTCCGGGAGCAAATAGGTTCTATTTTATTGGCTGCTTTATTACCTTAACCAGAAAAGGTGAGGCGAATCAGTTGGATAAATTAGAATGACCAGAGTTCAATATCAATACGAGTTTATATAGAAAATGTATAAAATGAACTAAAATGGAAGAAATTAAACATACAATCTAAAGTCTAAGGGTCTAAGAGTCTCAGAGTCAAAGAGTAACATTTTAATATTTAACTTTTTGACCTTTTAACCTTTTAGTCATTTTTGGCAATAGATTCTAAATAATAACCATAAAAACAAACATTATGAAAAAAGTAGTTTTATTATTAACAGCAGTATCTATAGTATTTACCTCAATGGCTGGTGGACCTGATTTTCAACAAGTTATGGGGAAGACCCTGGCGGGTTATGCCGATTGTAAAACGATTGAAGATTACCACAACCTGGCCAATAAGTTTGAGCGAATTGCAAATGTAGAAAAAGATGAATGGCTGCCTCTGTATTACCATGCGCATTGTTATATACTCATGAGTTTTATGGAAGAAAGTGATGCAGTAAAGAAGGATGAATATCTCGATGTCGCTGAAACTTCCATTGACAAAATAATGACAATGAAGCCTGATGAATCTGAAGTTTTCGCTTTGAAAGCCTTTATGTTAACTGCCCGTCTGGTGGTTGATCCGATGACCAGAGGGCAGGAATACAGTTTTCTTTCAGGAAATGCCGTGGGAACTGCCCTTTCTTTAAATTCTGAAAACCCCCGTGCCAAATATATCAGTATTTCCAACGAGATTGGTGCTGCTCAGTTCTTTGGCAACGATATCTCACGGTTTTGTGATCAGGCAAAAGAGTTGCTCGAGAAATGGGATGATTATAAACCGGCCTCAACAATTCACCCGAATTGGGGGAAATATCTGGTGAGTGGCATTGTAGATACCTGCAATTAGATAATAATCACCAACAAAAAGCATATTAGTCATTCTTACCGGAAGGCAGGTTAGTTCATTTTTGGTAATTTTGGAAATTGTAAAAAAAATGTGGCACTCTAAGAACATAGTATGTGAGGATGATCAAAAACCATTGATTAATAGCAAATCTGTTACTGGAGAAAAAGTCAGAATACAGATCACGGTTTATGATCAAGGTTGGTGAAAAGATCAAAGTAATTCATATTGAAGATATTCCGGCATTCTACAGTCTTGAAAAAGCGACATTTATTTTAACCTCCGAACGGAGAAACTACGTTTTGGATTATTCACTTGATCAACTTCAAACGTTGCTCGACCCGAAACTGTTCTTCCGGATAAACAGGAAATTCATAATATCTTTAAATTACATTGATGAGATTTTTACCTGGTCCAACAGCCGCCTTAAAATAAAAGTTCCTGGCCTTGAAGAGGAAAATATCATTGTTGCCAGGGACAGGACCAAAGAGTTTAAAGAATGGCTGGGAGAATAATTGAAGAGGATAAGATGTAGGAACGAATAAACAATCGTGAAACTATATTGAAACAATTTGAAACAACTTGTAACAACTTGTAACAATTTGAAACAACATGTTACTATAAATCCCCTATCTTTGCCTTCCTGAAAAAATAATTCATTTTTTTTAATTATCTGAGTTCAAATGAAAGCTGAAATTATCTCCATTGGCGATGAACTTCTTATTGGCCAGACCATTAATACAAATGTGGCATGGATGGCACAGGAGCTAAATAAGATAGGAATTGATGTGTACCAGACAACAGTTATATCTGATGATAAGGATCATATTATTACAGCTATTAATGAGGCAGGAAATCGGGTTGAGCTGGTTCTGATCACAGGAGGACTTGGGCCGACAAAAGACGATATTACCAAAACAACCCTCACAGAATATTTCAATACAAAACTTGTGGAAGATCAAGAAATACTTGAGGGAATTAAGGAAAGACTTAAGGCAAGAAACCTGGAAATGAATGAATTAAACAGAAAACAGGCCCTGGTACCTGAAAATGCCATGATATTCCGTAATTATTGGGGAACGGCTCCGGGTATGTGGTTTGAAGACAGGGGAGTAGTATTTGTTTCATTGCCCGGCGTACCTGCAGAAATGAAAGGATTGATGACAAAGTATATAATCCCGGCCATCACTGATAAATTTAAACCGCCGGTCATTATTCATGAAACAATCCTGACTATGGGCACAATTGAGGCACGGCTGGCCGAGATACTGTCTGAATTTGAAGATTCATTGCCTGATGTAATTAAGCTGGCTTATTTACCGTCAACCCCTATTATTAAGTTACGGCTGACAGCAAAGGGAAGTGATGAAAAAGTGCTTCGGGAACTGCTGGACAACCAGATTAGTAAGTTGTATAAGGTCATTCCTGATCTTATTTTCGGGAAAGAATCTGAAACCCTCGAACAAATCGTTGGTAAGATGTTGAGGGAGAGGGGACAAACCATATCTACTGCTGAAAGTTGCACAGGTGGAAATATTTCTCGTTTAATCACTTCCATACCGGGAAGCTCTGATTATTATATTGGTTCCATAGTATCCTATGCTGACAGGATTAAAACAGATACTTTAAATGTAAACCCCGATTTGATTAAGGAACAGGGAGCTGTGAGTAAAGATGTCGTTATACAGATGGCAAAAAGCGTTAAAGAAAAATTTCAGACTGACTATTCAATTGCCGTATCCGGAATTGCAGGACCTGACGGAGGGTCTGATGAAAAGCCAGTTGGAACTACTCATATTGCAATCGGAACACCTGGATCAGTTGTTAGCTATAAATTCACCTTTGGTTCGGAACGTGACATAAATATCCACCGGGCTTCTTTGACAGCATTAAACCTCCTGCGGAAGATTATTCTGAAAGACAAAGGATTTAGAAAGAAAAGCAGTACTAAGTATGGTTAGTGATTTTTTTACTTTTTTTCTTGATTAATTAAATTAAAATCACGTATTTTGCGCTCTGTTTTGAAAAACAGATAAAAAAAACAGAAACGATGTCGAGAGTTTGTCAAGTTACAGGTAAGAGAATGATGGTTGGAAACAACGTTTCTCATTCCAAGAGAAGGACCAGGAGAAGGTTCTATCCAAATTTAACTAATAAGAAATTCTATCTGGCCAGTGAAGATCGCTGGGTTACCCTTAAGGTTTCTGCAGCCGGTATCAGGCTTATTGATAAGAAAGGACTGGCTGCAGTGCTGAAAGAGGCAAAGGAAAAGGGCTATATCAATAAATATTAAAGAGAGTGAATAATGGCAAAAAAAGGAAACAGAATACAGGTTATACTGGAATGTACCGAGCATAAGGATAGTGGCAAGCCCGGAACTTCCAGATATATAACTACCAAAAACCGGCAAAATTCTCCGGACAGACTGGAATTGAAAAAATATAACTCAATTCTCAAAAAAGTAACAGTTCACAAGGAAATTAAATAAACTGCACATCATGGCTAAGAAAGTTGTTGCAACATTAAAAACCGGGTCCGGAAAATCTTTCACCAAATGTATTAAAATGGTAAAATCAAAAAAAACCGGTGCATATTCATATAGGGAAGAGATGGTTCATAATGATCATATCAAAGATTATTTTGACAGGAAGTAAACCTCTGATAACAAGTGATCTAATGAAGCTTTCTTCTGGATGGGGAAAGCTTTTTTTATTCTGAACTGCTTACCAGGTAATCCGGTTGCTAAGGAAAGCAGGTTATTTTAAAAAATTTAAACTACAAAAATTGTGGGAATAATTTCCAGAGAAAAAAAGGAAATCCTTAATAAAGGCCTTCAGAAAACCAAAGAGAGCGTTTTCAAAAAACTTTCAAGAGCTGTTGTTGGTAAATCGAGGGTAGATGATGAAGTGCTTGATAATCTTGAGGAGGTATTAATCAGCTCTGATGTAGGGGTGGATACAACAATCAGAATTATTGAAAGGATAGAAAAAAGAGTATCAAAAGATAAATATTTAGGAACTTCTGAGTTAAATACCCTCCTGAAAGAGGAAATTATTGGACTGCTTGAAGAGAACGAACAATTACCCGGATATGATTTTACTATTCCTGTAGATAACAGGCCATATGTAATTATGGTAGTTGGAGTTAATGGTGTGGGAAAAACAACTACCATTGCAAAATTAGCCCATCAATTTAAAAAGACAGGACACAAAGTAATACTTGGAGCGGCTGATACTTTCCGTGCTGCAGCAGTGGATCAGCTTCAGATATGGGCTGACAGGGCTGAGGTGGAAATTGTGAAACAAAACATGGGTTCTGATCCTGCCTCTGTTGCCTATGATACTCTTGCTTCAGCTAAATCGCGGGGAATGGATGTTGTAATTGTTGATACTGCCGGCCGATTGCATAACAGAGTCAACCTGATGAATGAACTTTCCAAGATCAGAAAGGTGATGAACAACGTAGTCCCTGATGCTCCGCATGAAGTATTACTGATCCTTGATGGATCTACCGGTCAGAATGCTTTTGAACAAGTCAAACAATTTACCAAAGCTACTGAGGTTAATGCACTTGCTATTACAAAACTTGACGGTACAGCCAAGGGCGGTGTAGTGATAGGGATCTCAGACCAGTTTAAGATACCTGTAAAATATATTGGTATAGGCGAAAGACTCGAAGACCTGCAATCCTTTAACAGGGAGGAGTTTGTGGATAGCCTTTTTTCCTAAATTCTAAAAATCAATACCGATAGCTATCGGTACAAATTTCTCCAAAGGAGTCCTTCGGACAAATAAATCCCAAATTCTTAAGGGTTTGGTATTTGTATTTTTGATTTATAATGAAAAAAACTTCTCGAAATAATAAGATTAACATCATCACCCTTGGTTGCAGTAAAAACCTGGTGGACTCGGAGGTACTGATGCGACAGATCCATGCCAATGGTCTGGAGATTTCTCATAATGAAAACCAATCCGGTGCAGGTACCGTAATCATCAATACCTGTGGATTTATTAACGATGCCAAGGCAGAATCCATCGACACCATATTGCAATACATCCACGCCAAAGAGCGGGGAGAAGTGGACCAGGTCTATGTTATGGGCTGCCTTTCTGAGCGTTACAGGAAAGAGCTTGAACAGGAGATAAGGGAGGTGGACCGCTATTTTGGTGTGAAAGATATCCGGAAAATTATCCGGACACTTGGCGCCGATTATAAAAACGAACTTATAGGGGATCGCATGCTTTTAACCCCCTCTCATTATGCATATATGAAAATTTCAGAGGGTTGTGATCGCACCTGCTCATTCTGCTCCATTCCATTTATCAGAGGAAACCATGTTTCACGGCCTCTGGAGGATATTTTAAGGGAAGCTGAGTTGTTGGTACAGAAAGGTGTCAAAGAGCTTATTCTGATCGCTCAGGACCTCTCATATTATGGATTTGACCTGTACAGGAAACAAAAACTGACTGAATTGGTCAGAAGCCTTACTTTAATCTCAGGTATTGAATGGATCAGGTTGCATTATACATATCCAACAAATTTTCCAAAGGATATCCTTCCTCTGATGGCCTCAAATGATAAAATATGCAATTACATAGATATTCCTTTGCAGCATATTAATGATAAAGTTTTGCAAAAAATGCGCAGGGCATCCGGAAAAAAAAGCATATATAAATTACTGGATTCTTTTCGTATTGAAGTTCCTGATGCAGCTATCAGGACCACATTACTTGTTGGTCATCCGGGTGAAGGAGAGAAGGAATTTGAAGAATTAAAGGAGTTTGTCCGCAATTTCCGGTTTGACCGCCTTGGTGTTTTTCCTTATTCCCATGAAGAAGGGACATATGGCTATGAAAACTTTCAGGATGAATTAACTGAAGAAACAAAGCAGCTACGTTCTGATGAGATCATGCTGATTCAACAGGATATTTCCAGAGAGTTAAATGGGAACAGAGTAGGTAACACCTATAAAGTGATCATAGACAGGGTAGAGGGTGAATACTATATTGGAAGAACCGAGTTTGATTCTCCTGAAGTCGATAATGAAGTCCTTATCAATAAACATTCTCTAAGCCTGGTTACGGGTGAATTCTACCAGGTTAAAATTATTTCAGCTACGGAATATGATCTGCTTGGGGAGGTATTATAAAGTTTCAAATAGTTACAAAGTCGTTTCAAATAGTTACAAAGTGGTTTTAAAGTGGTTGAGCCAGGCTATGCAACCTGTAACTTGCAGAAACAATATGAAAGGGAAAGGTGTTTTCACTCTTCGACTTTTAAACCTTTCGACATTTTGATACTTCTTCATTTAGTCACTTTATCCCGAAAGCTTTCGGGATTAGTCACTTTAGTCACTTTTATTTATTTCTTTTCAATAGCTTTTGGACTGTTTTCTTTAGCCTTTTGGATCTTAAATGTCAGTTCTTCTTTTTTCGTGTCGAAACCTACAAGAATGGTGTCTTTATCTTTGATATCTGCCTGGATAATTACCTCTGCCATAGGATCTTCAATGTATTTCTGAATAGCTCTCTTCAGAGGCCTTGCACCAAACTGGGTATCATAACCCTTTTCAGCAACAAAATTTCTTGCTGCCGTGGAAAGGTTTAAATGATACCCGAGAGTGTTGATCCTGTCATATAATCCTCTAAGCTCAATGTCGATAATCTTGAAAATATCATCCTTGGAAAGTGAATTAAATATGACCACATCATCAACTCTGTTCAGGAATTCAGGAGCGAATACACGCTTCAGGGCTTTTTGAATTATGCTCTTATTAATCTCATTACGGTCAGCTACCGTTGAAGATGTATCAAAGCCAACACCTGTCCCATATTCTTTGAGTTGACGTGATCCAATGTTAGAGGTCATAATTACTATGGTGTTCCTGAAGTCAACCCGTCTGCCAAGGCTGTCAGTAAGCTGTCCGTCATCCAGCACCTGCAACAATATATGGTATATATCAGGATGGGCTTTTTCTATTTCATCAAGCAGGACTACCGCGTAAGGTTTCCTGCGGACCTTTTCGGTCAATTGTCCACCTTCCTCATATCCTATATACCCGGGAGGAGCACCAACCAGTCGCGATACCGAGAATTTCTCCATATACTCGCTCATATCGATTCGGATCAGGTTGCCAATACTATCGAACAGATACTGAGCCAATATCTTTGCAAGGTGGGTTTTTCCAACTCCGGTAGGACCCAGGAATATAAAGGTTCCAATGGGTTTGTTTGGGTCCTTTAAACCAGCACGGTTCCGTTGTATGGATTTTACGATCTTGGAAATTGCATCTTCTTGTCCAATTACGCTACCACTCAATTCCTCATTCATTTTAAGTAGCCGGGCCCCTTCTGCCTGTGCTATTCTTTGCACAGGAACACCAGTCATCATTGCAACCACCTCTGCCACTGTTTCTTCGTCAACTTTCTGGCGGTTCTTACTTAATTCTTTTTCCCATTTTTTCTTTTCTTCTTCAAGAGAGTCAATCAGTTCCTTCTCACGATCACGGAAACTGGCAGCTCTTTCAAAATTCTGACTCTTTACAGCAAAGATCTTTTCTTTCTTTGTATCTTCCAGTCGCTTTTCCAGTTCAAGGATCCGTTCAGGTACAACAATATTTGAGATATGAATTCTTGAACCAGACTCATCCATGGCATCAATGGCTTTATCAGGTAGAAACCTGTCGCTAATATACCTGTTGGTCAGTTTTACGCATGAATCAAGGGCTTCATCCGTGTAGAATACATTATGATGGTCTTCATATCTTTCTTTGATATTCTGCAGAATGTCAATTGTTTCCTCAATTGATGTAGCCTCTACCATCACTTTCTGGAACCGACGGTCCAGTGCCCCGTCTTTTTCAATGTGCTGACGGTATTCGTCAAGGGTTGTGGCTCCGATACACTGGATTTCACCCCTTGCCAATGCAGGTTTTAACATATTTGCTGCATCAAGGGAACCAGTGGCCCCTCCAGCGCCAACAATTGTATGTATTTCATCAATAAAAAGGATGATATTATCAGTTTTGGCCAGTTCGTTAAGTATGGCTTTCATACGCTCTTCAAACTGGCCACGGTATTTGGTACCGGCCACAATAGAAGCCAGATCAAGGGTTACCACCCTTTTCCCGAAAAGTATCCTTGAAACCTGTCTTTTCACAATTCTTGATGCAAGACCCTCCGCTATAGCCGATTTTCCTACACCCGGCTCACCGATAAGGATCGGATTGTTCTTTTTTCTGCGGCTCAGTATTTGTGCCAGCCTTTCAATCTCTTTTTCCCTTCCTACTATCGGATCAAGCTTGTCTTCTTCAGCAGCTTTGGTAAGATCAATACCAAAATTGTCAAGCACCGGTGTTTCAGAGGTAGATTTTGGTGTAGCTGATGAAGAGCTACCTTTACTTCCACCAAAGTTTTTCGCCTCTTCTTCTTCTTCTTCCGGTCCCGGGAAATCAGCAGATGCTTCCGGAATCATCTCCTTTATCTCATCTTTTACTATTTTATATTCAATATCAAATTCCTTTAACTTCATTGTAACCAGTGAATTATCATCTTTCAGAATAGCAAGCAAGAGATGCTCAGTATCAATGGTATTACTCATAAAAGCCTTGGCTTCAAGATAGATCAGCTTTAATACCTTTTCTGACGATTTTAAAAGTGGAATGTTTTCAGAATCCTTCAATGTAAGGGGATGATCACTCCGGATACTTCCCTCAAGAGACCTCTTCAGATTATTTAAGTCTATTCCAAGGGCCAGCAATACATCAATGGCAATCCCTTCACCTTCACGAAGTATTCCAAGAAATAAATGTTCTGTTCCTATATAGGCATTTCCAAGCCTGATAGCTTCTTCCTTGCTGAAGGTTAATATGTCCTTTATTCTTTGTGAAAATTTAGCGTCCATAATATATTCCTAATCAACTTTTATCATGCCAGTATTTTTTTTCTTTTAATATTTTCTTGTCTGATATCTGACAAATTGACTGTTTTTACAAATTTAAATTTAAATTTTATATTTCTTACACTACAAATATAATCAATAAAAAGCTCTGATCAATTATAAACAATAAAGTGTTGAAAAATATGGACTCAAAAAGCCATAAAATACACAATAAATCACTATTTTCGTGCTTTTAAATCCGGGTAAACTGATAACCGGATATTATAACCAAAAATAAGTATTCAATAAATATGCCAGAAACGGAAAATATCGTACAGATCAATATTGAGGAGGAAATGAAATCGGCTTATATCGACTACTCTATGTCGGTAATTGTGTCAAGGGCTTTACCAGATGTGAGAGATGGAATGAAGCCGGTTCACCGCAGGGTTCTTTATGGAATGTATGAGTTGGGAGTCCAATCGAACAGGGCTTATAAAAAATCTGCCAGAATAGTAGGGGAGGTGCTGGGAAAATACCATCCACACGGCGACTCTTCAGTATACGAAGCAATGGTCAGGATGGCCCAGGACTGGTCGCTTAGATATCTTCTGGTTGACGGGCAGGGTAACTTCGGTTCAATTGATGGTGACAGCCCGGCAGCCATGAGATATACAGAAGCCAGACTGAAAAAAATTGCTGAAGAGGCGTTGTCAGATATCGATAAGGAAACAGTTGACTTTCAACTTAACTTCGATGATACATTGCAGGAACCCACAGTTTTACCTACACGTATTCCATTGCTTTTAGTGAACGGGGCATCGGGGATAGCTGTAGGAATGGCGACTAACATGGCTCCGCATAACCTTGGAGAAGTTGTGGATGCTCTTATGGCAGAGATAAATAATCCTGATATCACGATAGACGAATTGCTGGAACATATAAAAGCTCCGGATTTTCCAACCGGAGGCATAATTTATGGCTACCAGGGTGTAAGGGAAGCATTTGAGACAGGCAGGGGAAGGATTGTGGTCAGGGCAAGGACTGAAATTGAAATTACTGCATCGGGCAGGGAAAGAATTGTAGTTACCGAGATACCTTACATGGTCAATAAGGCCGAATTAATAAGGAAAACGGCTGATCTGATCAATGATAAAAAGATAGAGGGTATTTCATATATTAACGACGAGTCTGACAGGAACGGAATGCGGGTTGTCATTATATTAAAAAAGGATGCTACTTCAAATGTTGTTCTGAATAAGCTATTTAAGTATACTCAATTACAGTCTTCCTTTAATGTAAATAATATTGCACTTGTTAGGGGCCGTCCCCGGTCTCTTAATCTGAAACAACTCCTTAGGCATTTTATAAATCACCGCCACGAGATTGTGGTCAGGAGGACAAAATATGAACTGACACAGGCTGAGAAAAAAGCACATATACTTGAAGGCTTACTGGTAGCTATAGACCATCTTGATGAAGTGATCAAACTTATACGGGCATCCAAAACACCGGAAATAGCCAGGATTGGATTGATGAGTAATTTTAAACTCACTGAAATACAGGCAAAAGCAATCCTGGAGATGAGATTGCAGAAACTTACTGGCCTGGAAAGGGAAAAAATAAGGATTGATTATGAGGAATTGATAAAACAGATCAAACACCTGAATGAAATCCTGGAAAGCGAAAGCCTTCAATACAATATTATTAAGGAGGAGTTACTTGAGATCAGGGAAAAATATAGTGATGAGCGTCGCACCGAGATCATTCCCAGTGCAGAGGAATTCAACCCTGAGGATTTTTATGCCGATGATGACATGGTGCTCACAATTTCACACCTTGGTTACATAAAACGGACACCACTGGTAGAATTTCGTCGCCAGAACAGGGGTGGAGTGGGCGCAAAAGGCAGCACCACACGTGAAGAAGACTTCATTGAGCATTTATATATTGCCTCAATGCACAACACAATGCTTTTCTTTACTGAAATGGGTAAGTGTTTCTGGCTTAAAGTATATGAGATTCCTGAAGGGTCACGTATATCAAAAGGAAGGGCCATTCAGAATGTTATTAATATACAACCTGACGATAAAGTTAAAGCTTACATCAATGTAAAGAAGCTGAATGATGAGGAGTATATCAACAATAACTACATTGTTCTCTGTACACGTAAAGGGATCATCAAGAAAACTTCCCTTGAAGCTTATTCAAGGCCAAGGCAGAATGGTATTATAGCTATAAATGTGAGAGAAGGAGATAATCTGCTACGTGCTAAAATGACCAACGGGAATCACGAAATAGTATTGGCAGTTAGATCCGGTCGGGCTATCAGGTTTCCCGAAGGAAAGGTAAGACCGATGGGCAGGGGGGCATCAGGAGTGAGGGGAATCACACTTGGCGGGGCAGAAGATGAGGTTGTTGGAATGGTATGTGTTGAAGATGAAGACCAGGACATCCTGGTGGTTTCTGAGAATGGATTTGGAAAACGCTCTAAAATAGGAGATTACCGTATCACTAACCGGGGTGGAAAAGGAGTAAAGACGATTAATATAACTGACAGGACAGGAAAACTGATAGCTATAAAGGGTGTGATTGATACTGATGACCTGATGATCATAAATAAATCGGGTATTGTTATCAGAATGGCAGTATCTGATATGAGAGTGATAGGCCGTGCCACACAGGGTGTGAAGTTGATTAACCTGAGAGAAGGAGATTCAATTGCTGCAATTGAATTCATAGAAAACACTGGTAATGAGGAGAATGGAATGCAGGAGGAGGCAGATACCGGTGAAAATAATTCTGATTCGAAGTAAAATGGCAAAGAATTTGAATGAGTCTAATTAAATATCTAAATTTGTTTCGAAAATAATTGAAGTGATTAATTTACTAAACAACTTTAAAATGAGAAAATTAGCAGTAATATTGATTCTTGTCACCGGCTTCTCCGGTGCATTTGCACAGAAGGGTAAAATCACCAGTGCAATGAACTATATGACTAACGGGCAAATTGAGAAAGCCTGGGAAGCCATACAAGAGGCTGAGGAAAATGAAAAGACCGTTAGCTATTATAAAACTTATTATGCGAAAGGGAAAATTCTACAGACCATAGCTGAATCCGGCGATGAAAATATCAAGAAACTGGTTGAGGACCCATTGCCTAAAGCATATGAAAGCTATAAGAAGGCTATTGAACTGGATGAAAAGGGGAAGGCAGGCAAACAGGTTGATTTTGAGCTAACTATGTTAAATAATGATTTCATTAATCTGGGTATTCAGAAATTCCAGGATAAGGATCATGCAGGAGCTTTAGAAGCTTTTGAATATTCACTTGAAATAGGAAAGAGTGAGATTTTTGGCGGTGTTGTTGATACTACTATTGTTTATAATGCCGGTTTGGCAGCTTATAATGGCAAGATGAATGATAAAGCCATTGAGTATTTTACAATAGCAAAAGATATGGGTTATGGCGGTTCAACGGTATACCAGTTAATGAACCGGGTTTATATTTCTAAGGGTGATTCAGCCAATTCTGAAAAGATCATGCAGGAAGGTGTAGAGGCGTTTCCTGAAGAAGACGCTTTAATGGTGGAGCTAATCAACTATTACCTTACTTCTGACCAGGATGATAAAGCATTTGAGTATTTAGATGTTGCTAAGGAGAAAGACCCTGAAAACAAGACTTACTGGTATGTTGAAGGTGTTTTATATGACAAGAAGGGGATGATGGATGAGGCATTGAAATCATACGGAAAGGCTACTGAACTCGACCCTGAATATTATGATCCGTTTTATAATATGGGTGTGATTCATTTTAATTTGGGTGTTAAGCTTCAGGAAAAGGCTAATGAAATAATGGATAATGCTGAAT
>JAUWMO010000343.1 GCA_030613125.1 Bacteroidota bacterium
TTTTTTTATATGGATTTTTAATTTCGACATTTTCAATTGTCAGGGCTCAAAACAAGCAGGATAATACTTTTGATGAAACAATACAATTCATCGAAAAATCACCTAACCTGAATTTGCCTGACTGGGGTCCATATACTAAAAGATATGTTGGTATTTCACACCTGTCCGGTGATAATGAAGGCATTCGGTTCGATCTGAGTGTGTTTCCCGGGTATTATCGCAGAAAAGTAGATGTACCCAACGTATTTCATGAATCGGGTTATCATCCATGGGAAGTTTCTTCTGATCTTGGATATTTCAGCTTCAGGCACGAGCTGGAATGGAAAGATAAGGTATATACGGATATTTCATACTCAAAGATCAATGAAAATTCGAGACTCGTAAGGCTTGAGTGTGTAAATAACACCGATTTGGAGCAGGCAATTGTAGTGCATTTCATGGCTTCAATGCACTTTCCGCCAATCAAAGAATATTCTCTTTATACCTATTTATACCCTGCAACAGTTGAACTGCCTGAAAACGCTTTGTGGAAAGATGCTCTCGACTATGAAGACCTGCAACTTGCAAAAAAAGATCCGGATTATAATCTTCAGTATGATGGTAAGCTGCGGGGAGAAATCAGGGAAAATGGCTTTGTCAACGGCTCAGGAATCGGGCGGGGGTTTGGTCAAAACGCCGGTGATTTTGTGACGTATCGGTTTTCCTTAAAAAAAGACATCGATGATGCTGTGATTGTTTTCCGGTTTAAAATGAAGGAAGGAGAAAGCTCATCTTTTGATATTAAAGGGATTAAAAAGAGCGAAGTAACTTTTATTGGGAATGGTGGTTTTAATACAATTCATGTTGATGCAGGCAGGCTGTTGGCGGGAGAACATGAATTGCATCTGACAGCAAAAGGTGGGAAGCCGTTGCAACTTGATGGTTTTGTTATCGTTTCCAGGGAGAAAAAAAATGAGATTGACTTTGGAAAGACGGAATGGAACCCGGTCCCGGAAATTATTGATGGCCCGGTAGATAATAGTAAAATCCTGAAATACGAACAGGTTAATGAATACTATGGAATTATCTGGTTTCACAACCAGTACCAGTTTCGGCAGTTTTTCGCAAGAGATCTTGATCTTATTCTTCGGAATTCCACTCACAGCCATGGTACTTTGAAGTTTTCTGGTGAAGGGGAAGGTCATTTTACCAACCTGTTTCTCCGTCCAATTTACTTGTTGCCTCATTCAACAAAAGTTGTGTATGGAATTATTTGCAGCGGCTACTCCGAAAATGAAGTGTATGAGTTTCTCAATGAGTCAGTTCATGATCCTGAATTGTTTGAAAATTTTTATGAAACACAGAAGGCCAAAGTAGTTGACCTTAAACCTATTCCTGAGGGTCAGAAATACCAGTTCAGCCAGCATAGGATGGCTGCGACATTGATGTCAAATATTGTTTACCCTGTTTATACGCGGGGATCGTACATAAAACACTACCCACCTGGAAAACGGTGGGATTGTCTCTATACCTGGGATTCTGGATTTATAGGCATTGGTTTATTACCTTTTAGCGAGAAAAGTGCTATTGAAAACCTGAATACTTATGTTACAGAGCCGGGATGGCAATCTGCATTTATTCATCACGGCACACCTATCCCAACCCAGGCATATTTATTTTTCGAGATATGGAGCAAAACCCAGTCGAAAAAATTGTTGGAATACTTTTACCCCCGGATAAAGCAATATTATCAGTTTCTTGCCGGTAATTCAGGTAGCTCTACTACAAGAAACCTGAAATCCAATCTGCTGCGTACCTGGGATTATTTTTACAATTCAGGTGGTTGGGACGATTATCCACCTCAGGTACATGTACACAAAGAAAAGATGGAAGCTTATACCACCCCGGTTGCCAATACTGCTCACCAAATCAGGATGGCGAAGATATTAAAACTAGCAGCGCAGGAGCTTAACCTGGAAAAAGATGTAACAGCTTACGAAAAAGATATTGTAATGTTTGGTGATGCACTGCAAAAATATTCATGGGATGAAAAAGATGAATATTTTGGTTTTGTCCTGCATGATGAGCATGGAATGCCAAAGGAGATTATGCGAACTAAAGAAGGAGAAAATTTTAACAAAGGATTGGGAGGTTGTTATCCCCTGGTTTCCGGCATCTGTACTGAAAGCCAGATAAATGTTTTGTTGGAACATTTAAAATCAGATAAGCAACTATGGTCATCTGTCGGGCTGACGGCGGTAGATCAGTCGTCATCGTATTATAGGAACGATGGCTATTGGAACGGTACTGTCTGGATGCCTCACCAGTGGTTTTTCTGGAAAACCATGCTTGACCTCGGGGAAGCAGATTTTGCCCGGTTAATCGCCACCACTGGACTTGATATATGGAAAAGAGAGACAGAGGCAACTTATAACTGCTTCGAGCATTTTGATATTGAAACAGGACGAGGAGCCGGCTGGCACCAGTTCAGCGGACTATCGACACCAGTAATGTCCTGGTATTCGGCTTATTTCATGCCAGGAAATTTGACAACAGGGTTTGATATCTGGACACGCAACAGATATTTTATTAAAGATAATAGCAGCTTATCTGTGGAGTTAGTTTTATATGAAACCAAACCAGGAGCTAAATCCAGTATCGTTGCAGTAATGAATCCGGACTATGATTATAAAGTGTTGCTTAATAATAAAGAGATTCATTTCAGGGAGTTTGACAAAGGGTGTTTAAGTATAAGCATCCCATTGAATAAGAAGAAAAATATTTTGAAAATAGTGAAAACCAATTCAGCGGGCAGCTTTTAAGACGATATAATTATTATTAAAATTAAATATCTAATATCTTGTAATCATGGAATTAGCAAATCAGAAGATGAAAATAAGAAGCATTTTTTTACTCGTATTTTTTATATTTATCAGTTCGTGTACTGACATAAATAAAATAAATCAGTTGGACCAATACAATGTTTCATGGGGTACACCCGGAAATATCTCCAACAATTCCATGCCTGCCGGCAATGGAGATATTGGTATTAATCTCTGGGTGGAAGAGAAAGGTGATGTTGTTTTTTATCTTTCGAAAACAGACGCCTGGAGTGAAAATGCAAGGCTGCTGAAACTCGGCTGCATCAGGCTTTCGCTTTCGCCGAATCCATTTCAGCCAGGTATGACTTACCGCCAGGAACTTCAATTAAAAGACGGAATAATTAAAATTGAAGCCGGCGATAAAACAAATCCAGTTGAGATTATTGTATGGGCAGATGCCCACCATCCGGTTGTAGAGATAGAGGTAAAAAGTAAACAGCCTGTTAATGCAAAAGTGATGACCGATATCTGGCGTAATCAGCGTCGTCAGCTAAGTGGTGATGAACTTCATTCGGCTTATGGCTTGTTAGGTGAGTTCGGTCCGGATGTGTTTGTCGAACCGGATACGGTATTAACAGGTGAAGATCATGAATTGATCTGGATGCACCGCAACAGGAGGTCGGTCTGGTCTGATAATCTGAAACTCCAGGCGCTCGGAGAATGGGCTGAAGCTAATAAAGATCCTTTAATAAACAGAACTTTTGGTGGTGTGATA
>JAUWMO010000277.1 GCA_030613125.1 Bacteroidota bacterium
GAGAAAATATGTCCGAATTTCAATACCATTGGGGCCCAAATAGCACCAATTATCAGGACAACTCCGCTGGTTATCCGGCCGGTTTTAATCATTTCCCGGTCGGTCACATCTTTCTTTATAAATCGTTTGTAAATATCGTAGGTAAATATGGTAGATGAAGCATTAATGACTGCTTCAATAGTTGAAATAATTGCCCCGCATAGCCCTGCGAACACAATACCTTTTAATCCGGAAGGAATCAGGGTATTGACTATATAGGGGTATGCTGAATCGGGTTGAATATTAGGATTAAGTACAAAGGCGATCAACCCGGGAAACACATCGGCAAAAGCAATCAGTATCCATAGCAAACCGGCAAAAATAATTCCAAGTTTTGCGTGCCATTCGTTTTTGGCACCCAGGACAGACTGGTTAATAGTCTGGTTTGTGCAGTAATACCATACATTGGTAGAGAAGGCTAAAACTATAAGGCCTGTCCAGGGTATATTTTCATCATTGGCAGGTAAAATCAGGTGTGACCTGCTGCCGTCACCAACAATCTCCGTAAGCCCTCCCGGCACTTCAAATAGTCCCAGAATAAAAACAAGAAGTCCTCCCCCCAATAATAAAACTGATTGGAAAACATTTGTCCACGCCACTGTTGCCATCCCGCCCCATATAGTAAATAACCCGGCCAGTATTGCCATGCCCCATATTGCTACGTACAGATTAATTCCAAATAAAATATTTAATGCAAAACCACCGCAAAAAACAACACCAGCCAGGTTGATTAAAACATAGGTCAGAATGGTAATTATCGCAAATAGTGAGCGACCTTTACCATCGTACCGCATTTCAAGGAACTGGGGCATTGTAACCACTTTTCTTCTCAGATAAAAAGGTACAAATATCAAGACCAAAATTAATATGGAGGGCCCATTCAACCATTCCCAGTTAGCTACTGATATCCCATGAGAATAGGCAAACCCGACAGTGCCCAGAAATTGTTCAGAGCTGATCCCCGCTGCTATGATAGCAAAACCGATTACATACCATTTTAACGAACCCCTGGCCAGGAAAAAATCTTCAGCACTTTTATGTTTTTTCTTCCCCGACCAAAAACCGATAGTGATTAGGATTATGAAATAACTTATGAAGATAATAATGTCTAAAACACCCATAATAGCTATATCTTGAAAATCGCTCTATGGTCCTTTTCAAGAATAAAGAATATTCGAAATAACTTTATGTAATTGGCTGCAAGTACAAATATAACTAAATTGATCATACATATCATTATTTATGATATATTTAATCATAATAAATAACATTTCTGTTTAAAAATGCAGGAAAAGTTAAGTTTACCAAATAGGTATTCCCGTGTCTCAAATTATCCTTCACTATTTCAAATGCTTTTTTAAATGATCAAAGCTGATCACAAACAGAAATGGATGTTTACATCTTCCAGGTTGGTTCATTTTTGAATAGATGCCTGCCGGTTGAGCATTGCTCTAAAAGATTTTATTTTAAATCATCTTTTCCAACTAAGGACTTGCCCTGACTTTATAAGAGCTTGTTCCAGTTCACTATACAAAAGGTCTTGTAATCCAACATCTGAATCAGGGATGCTGCTAAAGCTGAAGATTCGTTCAGGATCATAAAAACCGGTTCCATCGGGCCATTTATTTACATAGAAGTTGAATTAATGCACTTGGTCAAATATTTGAAATTTAGTTAAATAACTTCGATTTTACGAGGTTTTTTCCTTTCAAAAACCAGAATACCTGTCAGTGCAATAAAAACTACCAGAATCAGGATCATTTCCAGAACATACTCAGAAGGTTCTATCCAAAATTCTTTAAAAAAGCCCCACCTGCCAAGGATTTCGACTGCATTCCAGAATATGATCACCGTTGGTATGGAATAACGGATTGCAAATGCCAGGTTTGATTTTTTAAGCAGGTTAACAATCAGATAAAATGACCATAGCAGAGAGAGCCCAAATGAGATATAGGTAACCGGATGACTGTCACCAAATATACTTTTGTTATAGATCAGAAGTAAAAAAATATAAAAAAACCATATTACACCTATAAATTGCATCGCAGTGATCATGGCAAGAGGCCTTGGTTGTGATTGTTTCACCCTGATAATGAATCTCATCCTTAGATTTCTCTGAAACCACCTGAAAAACAGGCAATTGGTTTGTCTGTTAAAAAGAAAGTAAACTACCAGCACAAGAAGAAAGCCTAGGGAAGACGGCATGATCAGATATTCTGGTTTGGTAACTATCTCTCCGTTTTCCAATAGGGGTTGTATCCCCAGATGGTGTGCTGTCCAAACAAATGAAAATTCAATCCAACCTGTCCATATAAACAGCCCTGCAAAAAAACCATATATAGTAGCAGCCAACTCTTTTGTTTTTTTCAATCCAATTACCAGAAGAAATACACCAATAAACCCTAATAATGTAGCAGCCGGGAATAAGTATTGTTCCCCGAACAGTTTCTCCATTAATATCATAAAAGCATGGCCCAATGGCATAATCAAAAGGACGATAATGAAGGTAAGGATGCCGGTAAAAGGTCTCTTAATTGTCATGGATAAATATTAGACTAATATTTTTTGCTGCAAATATTCTTCGATCACTTCATCCAGAAATTTTTTATTAACAATTTGAAAAGGTAATCCCTGGTTAAGAAAATCTTGCTTCAAATGAGCGCCTATCCGTTTTACAATAATAAGGTCATTTGCTGAGAGAAACTCAATCAGATCTTTATGTGAATGGTGTCCGTTTTTTTCCTTACCATTTTGATTATAGTCATGATTTAAATGTTGGGGAAGTAAAATATGGACCTTTCTTTTAATTCCCCCCTTTTTAATATGGTAAATCATGAAACCGCGGGCATGGCCGGTTTTTTCGGCCAAATAAATACCATCGTTTGTGGGAATTGCAATTTTCATGTGTTTAGTATTTTAAATGTGACAAATATAGTGAACATATGTTTGGTGATAACATATAGTTCCGTGTTATTGAACATTATGGATATACAAATAAGGTCTGAATAAAATACAATCAGACCTGAATGAGTTCAAAAACCTCATTTTTTTATACTTTTGTTTTCCCTTTACAGCTGGCTGTTTAATTTGAATTGGAAATCCACCTTCTTAGAGGGTGGATATTTACTGGAATGATCTGATAAAATGGATTTTAGCACTATTTCCGATGTCTTTCGTCAAGCACTAATGATTACCAGTTTTGTTATGGTGGTAATGTTGCTTATTGAATACCTAAATGTGCAGACCCGTGGAACCTGGAGTCAGTCGCTTCAAACATCGCGATGGTTTCAGATCATTATTGCAGGACTTTTGGGTATTCTTCCCGGTTGCCTGGGTACATTTACTGTGGTTTCACTGTTCTCACATCGTATAATGAACTTTGCTTCTTTAGTTACAGTGATGATTGCCACTGCAGGAGATGAGGCTTTTATTATGATGGCTATTATGCCGGATACTTATTTGAAACTTTCCCTGATTATTCTGGGAATTGCTCTTTTGACCGGTTTTCTACTAAATTTTTTCCCCAAAATCGGGAATTATCAACCTCTGGGTGACAACCATAAATTCTATCTTCACAATGATGATCATAAGTGTGTGTGTTTTGAAAAAGAAAATATTTTATCCCAATTATTGAATATTTCATTCAGCCGTGCCCTTTTTATAATAGGAGTTTCAATTCTTGCCTTTTTAATTGGGTTTGGAGAAATTGGTCCGGATGAATGGAATTGGGTGAGGATTATTTTATTCAGCGGTTCTGTTATTACATTATTTATAGTTGCCACAGTACCTGAACATTTCCTTGATGAGCATATTTGGGAACACATAATAAAAAAACATTTTCTGAAGATATTTCTCTGGAGTTTAGGTACGCTTCTGATCCTGTATTTTCTCGAAGGTCACTTTGAAATACAGGATTGGATCAAAAATAATATTCACCTTGTATTAATCATAGCACTACTTGTTGGCTTGATACCTGAATCGGGTCCTCACATGGTTTTTATTTCACTTTTTGTTGCCGGTACCATACCATTCAGTGTCTTACTTGTCAATTCAATTGTTCAGGATGGTCATGGCAGTCTGCCTTTGCTCGCTGAATCAAAAAGAAGTTTCTTTTACATGAAACTTATAAATATAGTGGTGGGACTTATTGTGGGTCTGGCAGGCGTATATGGTGGGTTTTAGAGGGCTTGATTGTTGTGAATGGTGAAGGATGCAGGGGCGATAAAAATTGAAAATTGAAGACTGAAGATTGAGCCTACTCCGAAAAGTCAAAAAAAGTAAATGCCACAAAAACACCAAAGCACAAAATTTCACAAAATAATGAATACCAGCCAATAACTTTGGTGGGATTTAGTGTTTTAGTGCTTTAGTGGCGAAAAAGCGACTTTTTGGAGTGGACTCAAGATTGGAAATGAAGATTGTTTAACTGTTGAATTGTTTAACTGTTGAACTGTTTATGCGGGGAAGCGGGATGAAATGATTGACTATTAAAGACTGAGGACTGAGGACTGGATATTGTCGTGTATTATAAATAAATATCTATATATAATATTTAATATCAATAGTATAACATGAAATTAATACGTATTATAATAGGTATTAAAATACGTATTAAATCTAAAGGTGGTCATGTGTTTATATAGCAGATTAGACAAGTAGAATATGATTCTTATTTCGCTGTCAATATCCTGAGACCTGCCTGCTCCCTTGCGGCTTAATTCTGCAGCTCAGATTGTGTGTCATTGTAATGAAGAGTATATTTCTTTGAGTATTCGGGG